>JBAXZS010000085.1:0-9027 GCA_041670175.1 Sphaerochaetaceae bacterium
GCTCCCTGCATAATAGAATTGCAGCCTCAGTCTCTCACCCCAGGTGAAGTGGCTTCCCTTGCAATGCTTTTCCAGTGTAAGCTGTCTCCGTCCCATGGTTCCTCCGTATGTTCTTTGATTTGTTGTTAAACCAAGAATAGCACGGTTTCCATGGGATTCCTTTTGTTCCTCTCCTTTCCCTTTTTTAGAGGGACACTTTATATTACTGCTCACGCACTTAAGATTCTAGCAAGAATTGTCTTGACTTAGGGGCTCACTATACCTAAACCCCATCAGAAAAGAAAAGCCTTTGCAGAAAAGATTACAAGGTATAATCCCACAATCTCTTAATCTCTTCTTTGAAAGCTTTATAATATACTTTATACTTTTCAACATTCTGGATAACAGGTAAACAATCTTTGCTATGATCAATTGTGATATATCGTTTGCAAAGTTCAGACAGTGAGGAGGATTGTTCATAAAGACTCATGGCTTGCAATGCGGCCCCCAAGGCCCCACCTTCATCACATTCCAGATTCAATACAGGAAGGTTGAAAACATCGGCGGTGATTTGTCTCCACGGAGCACTATTGCTCCCACCTCCATTGATAATGAGTTTTTCAGGTTTTGGGAAAGTTTCAATCAATTTATCATATCCCCAACGTAGAGTATAAATTACAGATTCTGCCGTCGCTCTAATAATGTTTGACCTGGTAAAGGAGTTTGTTGTCAGACCAGTTATGCTACCTTTGGCCCTTGGAATCGGAGGCATTCTTTCTCCTCCAAAGAATTGGATTACCTTCACGCCATTACTTCCCACAGGAGCATTAGCGATAAAATTATCAAAATCCTTTAAGGGAACGTCAAAAACTTCCTGAACAGAAGAGGATGCACTGGTTGCATTAAGCGTGCAGGTAGTGGCAAGCCAGCGATTATCCATAATGGCATAAATCTGGATAAGTTTGTCCATACTTCTACTTATGGTAGGGGAGTTAAGAGTCACAGTTCCGCTGGTACCCAAACTCAAGGAACAATTTCCTTCAATAATAGTCCCTGTCCCAATGGCGCTCATCGTATTGTCTCCACCTCCTGCTGCAACTAAAGTTGAAGGATTCATTCCTAATTCTTTTGCCAATTCCGGGCGCAATGTTCCTACGCTATCCTTCCAAGAAATGATTTTAGGAAGAGAACTGGCCAAGATGCCACTTGGATCAATGGTGGAAAGCATGATTGAGGAATATTTTCTTGAAGCAACATCGTAATAACCTGTCCCACTTGCTTCACTGCTTTCGGTTACCAGATTTCCAGTAAGAAAATAATTCAAATAATCATGTGGAAGAATTACATGACTGACTTTTTCCCAAAGCTTTGGCTCCCTGTTTACCAAATATCTGACTTTTGAAGCGGTGTATCCTACGGGGAGAGTGGTATGGATGATATCCCAGACTTTATCACTCCCTCCTAACATATTGATAATCTCTTCATTGTCTGAGACTGTCGAAGTATCATTCCAAAGTTTTACTTTGCGTAAGACATTCTTGTTTTTATCAAGAATCACGAGTCCATGTTGTTGTCCACTGATGGCAATAGCCTTTATGAGCTTTCCATCAATTCCTGCTTTATGAATAGCTACCTTAATAGAACTTATCATTGCATCAGTCCACCAAAAGGTTTCCTGTTCTCTATTTCCTGCGTCATCCGCAATAATCTGGTGTTTGCAATATCCTTTGGAAATGACTTTGCCCGTTTCAGAATCAAAAATAATTGCTTTGGTCCCTTGAGTACCACAATCTATTCCTAAAAAGTACATACAATCCCTTCTTTTAATTTAAATCTAGAATATAATTATATCACATAAATAAATAAATTAAATGCAAATTATTAATTATCTGCACTACGGTTTCTTGTAAAGAGAAATGTCCCTTTAATTGATTCTTTGGTTTCTTCATCAGCATGCCTCCAACAGAGAGATGCTAAGGTTCCCCAATCCAAATTCTTCTTTGAATATCTTGAGAGGGGTGGAGCCTAGGTGTTCATCCAGTTCTGAATTTCCCTTACGGTCCTAGCCTTGATACAAGAAAAATCCGTCCCTTTGGGAAGGAATCTCCTGATGATTCCCTTGTGATTCTCATTTGTCCCATGGTGTCTCCGTGTGTGTCTTGATTTATTGCTAAACCAAGAATAACACGGTTTCCATGGGATTCTTTTTGTTCCTCTCCTTTCCCTTTTTTAGAGGGACACTTTATATTACTGCTCGCGCAAAAAATAGTTTGACATCTTGAAAGTTTGGTATTAGACTCACTTAAGTAAACGATTACGGAAACGAAAAAGTAATGGATTACTTAAGGAGAATATAATGAATAAAGACGATAAAAGCATAATGTATTCATTTAAAGTCAGTATTTCCTCTTCTCGAAAAGAAATGGGAATCGCAGCAGGCAAATGTGCCGAAGAGTTGCTTTGCACATTGCTTTCGAAGAAAGAAACAGTCCGAGTTATCATGGCATCGGCTCCAAGCCAAGATGACATACTTGGATTTTTGCAAAATAGCATAAAGATTGATTGGTCAAGAATAGAAGTATTCCATATGGATGAATATGTTGGGGTATCTCCGGATGACAGAGTGAGCTTCAGCAATTATCTTCAGCGAACACTTTTTGATAAACACAAAGTAAAGGCATTCCATAGAATCATTACGAATACAAATAAACCAATTCAAGATGTGTGTGATGAGTATTCCAAAGAATTATTAAAGAATCCCATCGATCTCGTATTTCTGGGAATCGGAGAAAATGGACACATAGCCTTTAATGATCCCTCAATGGCAGACCTGAAAGATCCCAAAATCATGAAGGAGGTTTCTCTGGATGAAGTATGCAGAATGCAGCAAGTTCACGATGGATGTTTCCCGACTTTTGATGCAGTTCCTAAAACTGCTCTGACTCTCACTGTTCCTACGCTTATGAGTGGAGCCCATCTTGTATGTACTGTTCCGACATTAAAGAAAAACAGTGCGGTAAAGAAGTTGTTATTAGGTCCAGTTAGTGTATCCTGTCCTTCAACAGCAATGAGATTGCATCCTGATTGCAATCTCTTCTTGGATAACGAATCAGGCAGAGGAATTCCTTCTATGGAAGGTGTTGAAACTATTTTAGCAAGAAAATAGGGTGACCTATTATTAAGGAGAAGAGTGCAATATGAAAAAAATTGTTACTTTGGCATTGGTTGTACTGATGTCCATTGGGGTTGTTTGGGCGAACGGTACTTCGGAAAAAGCAAAAAAAGCAGGTCCTTACGAGGTAAAGTTTTCTACTGAAAACGGTGCAGAAGACATTGAATCAAAAGCACTGTATGAAATCAAAGGCATACTGAATGCTTCCGGCCTTTTTAAGTGTGAAGTTTTTATCGGTGGTGCCCTTGGCGCCAATGATGACACACTGGAACAAGCAATTCAGGGAGCACCGATTGTTACTGTTTCCGATCCTGGGCGATTAATGAGTTTTGTAAAGGATTTTGGTGTGATTCAGATGCCATATATTTTTGATGATATCTCTGTTATCAACAAACTGATGGATACGGATTTATACAAGAGTTGGGAGAAAGAATTTGAATCCCAAGGTGTAAAAATCCTTTCCAGTAACTGGTATAGTGGTCCTAGAAACTTTGTGCTCAACAAAGAAATCAATTCTCCTGCAGATCTGAAAGGTCAGAAAATTAGAACTATTGGTAGCCCAGTATTCACAGGAAGCGTAAACGCCATGGGTGCCACAGCCACGCCGATGTCTTGGTCAGAGGTGTATTCTGCTATTGAACAGAAAGCAATAGATGGATGTGAAGCTCAAACTCCTACTGTATACGCCTCTCACATCAACGAAGTCTGCAAATATATAAACAAAACAGAACATTTCTTGCTTATCGGTTGTCCTGTCATCGGAACCAAGACGTTTGATTCATGGAGCAAAGAAGCACAGGATCTCTTCATAAAGACCTTCAGAGACGTTGGCGTCAAATATCAAGGGCTGATTGGACAGATGATTGCTGATGAAGAAAAAGAAATGGCTTCAAAAGGTATGATTATACATGAAGTTAATCAACAACTATTCAAAGATGCGGTTGAACCAGTATATGCTCAGCTTGGATATTCTGATCTTCGCAAAGAAATTGTCGGTTTGCTGAAAACAAAATAATGTTTGTGTATCCTTTGCCCCGTGCCGGGGCAAAGGATTATTGAGGTAACTATGAATAAGCAATCGGATGCAACACATTATCTGACATCAATATATAAGAGTTTTTGTAAGGGCGAGATTGTAATTGCAGCTATATTGTTCATCACAATCGTTTTTCTTTCCTTTCTTTCAGCTGTCACAAGGAAGATTGGAGCTCCTCTACAGTGGGCTATGGATGTAACGCAATTGTGTTTTGCTTGGCTTGCATTTTTAAGTGGTGACATTGCTTTGCGAGGGGGTGCTCTTCCTGGTTTTGATATGTTGATAAAAAAAATGCCAGCACGCATTCAACGTATCGCTGGATATGCATGCAAAGTTTTGATTTTTGCATTACTTGTCTTTTTTATTTATTTTGGATTCAAACTTTCTTTTTCAAATATGAACAGAACATTCCATGCCCTTCCCGTTAAGTACATGTGGGTATCTTTGAGCCTGCCTTGTTGTTCAATTCTCATGATTTTTTCCACAATCTCGAACATTATTACTGACGTGCAACAACAGAAAAAAGAAGAAAGGTAGGTAGGGCTATGACATTATTGCTTATTTCTTTTATTGTATTACTTCTTATCGGCATGCCAATTGCCTTTGTTATTGCGATAGCTGGTATTGGATATTTTATTTCCACAAATTCAGTTCCTTGGAGCGTACTTGTACAACGGGTAGTCGCCCAGACTCAGTCCTATACTTTCCTCGCTGTGCCGTTTTTCATTTTTGCCGGTAACTTGATGAATGAAACGGGAATAACAAAGAACCTGCTCTCACTAGCACGTCTCATTACACGGAAAATGTATGGTGGTGTCGCGCAAGTGAATGTCGTCCTTTCCACTCTTATGGGGGGTGTTTCCGGATCAGCCGTTGCTGATGCAAGTATGGAAATCCGTATTCTTGGGCCTGAGATGGACAAACAAGGATATCCTAAGGGGTATACAGCGGCAATCACCTGTTGGTCTGGACTTATTACAGCAACAATTCCTCCAAGTCTGGGCCTCATCCTTTATGGTTTTTTGGGAAACGTTTCAATTGGACGTTTGTTTGTAGCTGGTATTATTCCAGGGTTTCTGATGTGTGTCTTTCTGATGGCTACTGTTACTATTACAACGCATAGGCATCACTATAACGCACCTCTTCCCAATGCCAAAGCTCCAACAATGAAAGAAGTTGGTATTAATCTAAAAACTTCCGTATGGGCTTTGATATTCCCCCTGATTCTTATCGTAGGTATTCGTTTTGGAGTATTCACGCCTTCGGAAGCTGGTGCGTTCGCTGTTGTCTATTCCCTCTTCTGCGGTGCTTTTATCTATAAAGAATTGACATGGCCGAAATTTGTGAAAGCACTGAAAAACGCTATTTCAGATCTTGGTTGTATCATTATCATCATTGCATTCAGTGGCATATTCGGATATGCGCTCACTTATGGTGAAGTACCTGTATTGATGAGTCATTTCTTGCTTTCCATTACAAAAAATGGAACTCTGATGATGTTTTTGATGATGATTTTCCTCTTCTTTGCAGGAATGTTCCTTGATTCCGATGTGAACACTCTATTACTGACTCCCATTTTTACACCTGTCGTAATGTCCATGGGAATTGATCCTGTGCATTTTGGCATCTGCATGTCCACTATGATCACAATGGGATGCATGACACCTCCTGTAGGAACTGGCATCTATGTAGTCTGCGGAATTGAAGGTTGCTCCATAGGAGATTATGTCAAAGAATCCACGCCTTTTTTGATTGCTATTTTCATTGAGATTCTTGTCTTGATTCTGATACCCCAGCTTTCATTGTTTCTTCCAAATTTGATATTCGGGTAATACGGTGAAATACATTAAACTTGAAACAAATGGAATAGGGTATCGCGATGCCTTTTTTTCTTCTGGTTGGCGTATTGCTTTTGTCGATTATTGTGCTGCACATAATGATATCAAGAGCGTTACTTATATTGAAAAGCATCTTGAGACTGAAGAATCGTTTCTTTTGCTCAAAGGAAAAGCCTACCTTATAACTGCAGGGAAGGGAGAGAAACCTGAACAATTTCAGGCTACACAACTACAGCCACATATTCTTTGTGTTGTTGAAAGAAAAGAATGGCATGTGACAATTTTTTCTAAAGATGCAGAAGTCTTGATTGTTGAAAATGCAGAGGAGTCTCCATCTTTATCATTTTCTCTTTCGAAGGATATACTAGGTGTGATATACGAGAAAATCCGAAATGAAATCGCTGAGCAGACATGACACTGATATTTAAACAGATGGGATGATGTGGGAAATGGAAAAAGAAATGACTACACTAAAAGATATCGCAAAAGCCACCGGTTATTCGTCGGTGTCCGTTCATCGTGCAATATACAACAAGGAAGGCTTGAAACCAGAAACGAGAAAAAAAATTCTTGATACGGTCGAGGCAATGGGATACAAGGTAAATTATCTCGCCTCATCGCTGAAAAGGAAAACTATTAATATTGCGTATATCGGAAAGAAAACAAAGAGCGCCCAAGGATATCATGCCCAAATGGCAAAAGGCGCACATGACGCTTTTATCCAATTTGAAGGAATGAACATCAAATGTAAAGATTATTTTTTTGAAGGGAAGGCCTCGGAACTAGAGGATAAGGAATGTGATATCCTCGAGGAAGTATTTAACTCTTCCGAGATTGATGGTGTACTTATTCTTCCCATTGATACAAGCATACACATGCAACTAGCCATACAGAAAATCATTGGCAAAGGAATCCCGGTAGTACTTGTTGATGATTATTTTGATCAAATGGATTTCCTCTGTGCCGTCGCTCCTTTCTACACTCTTGCAGGACGTACTGCTGCAGAGTTTCTTGGCAACATTTGCAAGCCAGGGAAAATTCTTGTTTCTTTAGCTACCGCCACAAGCAAAGGTACTTGTCTGAATTATAAAGGTTTCTCCCAGTATCTGAAGGCCAATCATCCTGAAATTCAGTGCGAAACAGTGGAAGATCCCTTTGACGAGAATCTATTAGTTGATCGATTGGTTGAACGCATTGATGATTCCGTGGTGGGACTTTACTCTGTATGCGAACGCAATTCTCCTGCTTTATGTAAGGCAGCATTGAAAGCAAAACGTAAGGATTTAAAAATTCTTGGATTTGATTTGAGCAATGAAGACATCCAGTTTCTCAAAACAAGAGTTTTTACAGGTGTCATAGACACTGATCCCTATCTTCAGGGCTTTCTAGGATTTCGAGTTCTCCTCGAATACATGCTTAAGAATACAAAACCGAATGCCAGGATTTTATCAGTTCCTATAGCTGTGGTGATGCATAGCAATCTGCCATTCTTCGAAACCAAACGAATTTACGGCATTCATGTTACTGATTACCAGAGCGTTGAGATGAAGTAGTGATCTGAGACCGGTTTAGACACTATGAAACTATCACATGCGAATGGAAGTCACTCCATGAATACTGTAATCAACATTGGCATCGATGCCTACAAAGGTTCCTATGCAGGAAGAAAAAACTAGCAACAGGTCAGCTAACTCTTCCAGAAGCACAGAAGCTAACAAAACTCTCCAAGACGACCTTGTACAAAAGACTCAAAAAACTTGGATAGTATCATAATATAACAATATAACCTATTAAAACTCGCAACCTTACTTTTCCCTAGGTTATTTCTCAGAAAAGATCGCAAAAGTAAACTGATAGAAAAAGTATTTTCCCTGAGATTCTATACTGATGAAAGCTTATAATGGAATTGATTTAACAAACCAAAGGAAAAAGGACAGGCCCGTGGGTAGCATGCAAAATTCAAAAAAAAGTCCCCTTAAACGTCTAAGGGTATCTCAGTAGCATGCTTAACTGACGGCATAGAGGGAGTTCATCATCTCATTAAAGCTCTTTCAGCTTTTGATGCAAGCATCCATTATCTCTTTTGCCTGTAACTCCCGTTTCTGCACCAAAATCTACTTCAAAAGAATCATCTTCCGTCTCGTCTTTTTCCACACCTCGTCTCGTTTGCCACTTTCATAGTCGACATACTGATGCTTCTATCAATGAAAAACGACATGATAATTCAAGATTAACGTATCGAAAAAGAGAAAAATGTTTCTACAAGACCAATCTGAACTTTGCAACAGGAGTTCTCACGCTTGTTTCCGTGAAACCTTATTGGAAGTACGGATGGGCCCCAAGGCTAGAATGATGAAAAGCCTTGTTCCTGCCATTCTTTTCTCATGAAACTTCGAAGAATAGTGCCAGACCTCAAGGGAATAAGGGAGGATTTCTAAAATAAGTACTTTATAATCGGTCATAGAATCGTTGTTCAGATGCTGACAATAGTTAGGAGAAGCGGTTATGAATCAGAACTACCTGTTGGAAAAAGAACGGAAGACTCCCATTGTATCAGAATATGATACGGTAATAGTGGGGGCTGGTATGGGCGGTATCGCAGCAGCCCTTGCTACCGCCCGCCATGGTCGAAAGGTTCTTCTTGTCGAACGGATGTTCTCTGTCGGAGGTCTTGCCACCCTTGGATTGATTACCATATATTTACCACTCTGCGACGGCCGGGGCCGACAGGTCTGCTTTGGTTTGAACGACGAACTTCTAAAACTTTCCATCAGCCATGGGTTTGAAGACAAATACCCTAATACTTGGTTGGACAAAAAGCAAACCGTTCATCATGACCAGCGTTTTGAAGTCGGTTTTAATGCCCAAGTGTTCGCTATACTCATGGAACAGACATTGAGGGAAGCTGGATGTGATATCTTGTACGGTACATTGGTAACCAGCATCTCAAAAAAAAATAATTTCATTGACGCCGTCATACTTGAGAATAAGAACGGTAGGCA
>JBAXZS010000086.1:0-8921 GCA_041670175.1 Sphaerochaetaceae bacterium
AGTCTCGGCAATTCTGCAATAGGATATTCTCCGACCAACTGTCCATTTCTTAAAACCGTAATACGATCACATACGGAATAGACCTGTTCAAGAAAGTGTGTCACAAATATAATCCCAACTCCCTTGTCACGTAATTTCCGCATCAACGTAAAAAGTTTTTCCACCTCCAGGTCATCCAAGGAAGAGGTCGGTTCATCCAAAATCAACACTTTCGCCGACATATCCACAGCGCGAGCGATGGCCACCATCTGCTGCAGCGCTATGGAATAGTTTTCCATAGGACAGGTCACGTCTACCTCGATATCCAACTTGGAAAGTAGCTCACGAGCCATACTATACATTTTTTTCCAATCGATACGTCCTAATTTGCAAGGCTCTCGTCCAATAAAAATGTTTTCGGCAACCGACAAGTTAGGGCAAAGATTCACTTCCTGATATACAGTGCTGATTCCTCTTTTCTGGGCTTCCTGAGGTGATTTGTTGAGTATCGGCTCATCGTACCCCGACAAACGTATTTCTCCCTCATCAAAATCAAACACTCCCGTGAGAACTTTAATGAGGGTGGATTTTCCTGCCCCGTTCTCTCCCATAAGAGCATGGATCTCTCCTTTCCGTAAAGTGAAATCCACATCGTCCAGGGCCTTGACTCCAGGAAAAATCTTGCAGATATGTCGCATAGTCAGCACTATATCCGATTCCATACACAACTCCTCTATAAAAAAAGGTGGAAGGGAGAACCCCTCTCCTCCACCTGAAAACATTGCAATCGAATTCTAGTACAAGCGTTTTGCCTTAATAGCCTTTAGGTCCATGGTCGTGTCGAAGAATTCCTCCGTCACATATTGAATCTTCTCAACCTTTTCACCTCTTTCCAGTTTCTTGATGATTTCATCTACTCTTGGTCCATGCAATGGGTTGCATTCCACTGAAACATTCATGTTTCCTGCCATCATAGAATCGAAAGCCGCGGCTACTGCATCGAAAGAGATGATGATGACATCACCCTTGGGTCCGCAGGTCTTACCTGCTGCCTTGATGGCGTCGATAGCACCAAAAGCCATGTTGTCGTTCTCGCAAACAACCACGTCGATCTTCGGATAGGACTTCAGGAAAGATTCCATGACTTCCTGGCCTTTGGCCTGGGTGAATTCACCGGTCTGCATAGCCAGCATGTGCCAATTCTTGTGCGCCTTGACTTTCTCCCCAAATCCCTGGGTACGGCCGACCTGAGCAGAAGCTCCAATGGTTCCTTGCAAAGTAACAATATTGATGTCCTGGTTCTCACGACCCTGCTTCTTCAAAGTCGCAGCAAGCCAATCCCCGGCGTCCTGGCCTTCCTTGACAAAGTTCCCTCCAACCCAGCAAGTGAACAGGGAATTATCAGAGACATCCATCATACGGTCAGAGAGGATCACCGGAATACCTGCATCCTTTGCCTCTTTCAATACTGTTTCCCATCCAGTCTCTACAACAGGAGCTACAACGATGTAGTCAACATCCTGCTGGATAAAACTCCTAATAGCCTTAATCTGATTTTCCTGCTTCTGTTGAGCATCATCGAAAATCAACTTATACCCATTCGCTTCAGTGAACGTGGTCTTGAACGACTGGGTATTTGCAGTTCTCCAATCAGACTCAGCACCAACTTGAGCATAGCCAACGGTAATGAGTTTCTTTGCAGAAGCAGCCGGGGCAACCTCTGCGCCACCGTTAGCGAACAGGAAGGTAGTTGCCAACATAATGGACAACATTACTGCGAGTGTTTTCTTCATACTGTACTCCTTTTGTTTGTCAGTCTTCAGAATGATACGATAAGCTTAAGACCAAATTTTTTAGAAAGATACAGGCAAAACTATGGTGATAGTTGATATTTTTTTCTAGAAAAAACAAACTTGTTGTATAAATACGAAAAAAATACTATCAATGTGGGATTTTTTCCGAATCATCCAGTCGCATAGGTATCACCACCGTAGCGGTCGTCCCTTCTCCTTCCCTGCTGGAAAAAGTAACCCCATATTCCGGACCATAATTGAGCAAGATTCGTTGCTGAACATTATACAATCCAAACCCTCCCTCGTTTTTTTTCTTTGGCCCTCTATTCATCCTCTGGGTAATCTCCAAAAGATGTTCCTTGTTCATTCCAATGCCATTGTCATTGATGGTGAAAACCAACGTGGCATTCTCAATCATCCCCAAAATTCTTATGAAGCCTTTCCCCCGTTTTTCCTTGATGCCGTGATAAAGTGCATTTTCCACCAAGGGCTGCAAGGTAAGTTTGAGAATGGTGTATTGGTACATTTCCGGATCTATCTCAATGCTGTAGTCAAGAATATCCTGATACCGCATTTGCTGGATTTTCAGATAACTTCTCACATGGGATTCCTCCTCGCTAATCAGGATAAAATCCCTTCCTTCCGAAAGAGTGGTCCTGAAAAAATCCGACAAGGCGGTAATCATCTGAACTGCTTCATGCGGCATCCTGCACTCCACCAAGGCCACAATGGTATCCAATGTATTATATAAGAAATGCGGATTAATCTGAGCTTGATAGAGCTGCAACTCAGTCGCCCTGAGATTTTTCTGTTCCTCCTTGATGGTATCAATCAAACGAGAAATCTCTCTTTTCATATGATTAAAACTCTCGGCAAGTGTTGCTATCTCATAATCATACGAAGCATCCTTGATAGTAGTGGAAAAATCTCCTTTCGCCAGGGATTCCGTGGCAACACAAAGTTCCTTGACAGGCCGAGTGATACTATCGTTCACCTTTTTATTACTCAACCAAAGAGAGAAAAGATAACAGACGAAAATAATCAAGGTGAGGATTATGGTCAGCTCCACTCTCCCATGAAGCATCTGTCTCACATCCTCCAAGGCTGAGGCCTCATAGTAGATATATTCCTGAATTTGCTCCTGTGTAATCTCAGTAAGGATATAGATATTCAATTCCAAAAGGCGCATGTTCTCATCATAATGGTGCGCTGTCGAAAGATTATTGGTCTCGATACGCTGAATTTGTGTCTTAAGGTTATCCAAATTCTTCAAAATATTCTTTATTCGCCGTAAGTTGTCCTTTTGGGATATTCCTTTGAGATTCTCGAATACCTGCCGGGTCTCTTCAATCAACTCATAGGGGTTGCACACCTCAGTCTTATTCGTCGCAACAAGATGCTGAACACTCGTATTTGCGATAACCACACGATACATGGCATAGTCAACCTTCTGCTTGAAGTCGATGCTATAGGCGTTTGCCGCTGTAATATTCCTCACTATCTGGTCATAGGAATTTGCCGTCGAGACCAACGAGACCAACGAGAACAAAAGCAGACCAACCATAGGCACTATGGTGATGAGCATATTAATGCGCAATCGAGAGGAAAGGGACATGCGTTTTTCTTTCATTTGCTTCTTGTCCTGAACTCCTTGGGGGAACAATTCTGTGTGCGCTTGAAAATATAATTGAAATAATGAGAGTCATTATATCCTACTTCCGTGGCTACCTCGGAGGACCGAAGTGTGGTGCACATCAAAAGTTCCTTTGCCATGTCCATACGTACTGAGGTCAGATATTCAATGAAGGTTTGCCCCGATTCCTGACTGAAAATTGAACTGAAATAATTTGGGCTCATATTCACATAGGACGCCACACAGTTAAGGGACATCTTCTTGTCCTTTGCATTGTCCTTGATGTACTGACGTGCCTTATCAATAAGGGCTGCATATCTCTTGGAGGTAATGGAGTCCCTCAAAACAATGGTCTTCTTAAATAGGGAAAACAATTGTTCTCTCAAAACCTGCTCATCGGGACAACAAAACGAGATTGAATCCAATTGGGTCCGTTCCTTGTCCAAAGCAAGTGTTTTCTCAAGAAAGTCAGCACAACAAAGGTATGCGCTCAAAGTGATATATTCCCGCAAAGTCCTGATAGACAAGTTCTCACTTCCGATTTTTTCCAAATAGGCATCAAGAAATGAAGAAAGCTCAGCCTCCGTCCCTGTTGTCAAGAATATCTCGAAGTTTTTCCAATTCAAGTCATTGACATTCTTGAGAGAAAGCCTTTTCTCTATGCCGACCTCGGGAATGATGGATATCTGCGATGAGGTGACAATTTGATTGGATTCCATAAAGAAACGAGAAGCAAAAGCCTTACTGGCAATTTGAAAGGATTGACGAAGATCTCCAATATGAACAACGCTTTCCCCTATGCCTCCAAAAAAACTTAGAAGAGGATACGCTTTCATTTTTTGTTCTATCTTCAAGCAGAGAGCCTGCATATTGCCCTCCAGCTCTTTCTTGTCTGATGCTTTCACCAGGAAGGCCAATCCTTCCAACCCCCGATCAAACACCAGGTAATTTCCTTCCCAGTGCCTGATATCCATACTTGCATCACTTAACTGCTCTCTCCCTTTCTGACTCTCCAGCTCGGGCCTCATCTTCAACAGCAAGAGATTGTAAACTCCTCCAAGAATATCCAATTTCAGGACCTGCGCCCTTGCAAGCAAATCAGCAAGGGGCTTGTTACTTAAAAGTTCATTGAAGAAATGGTCCCTTTCTATTTCTTCCCGTTGTGCCATTTCGGCCCGGTAGGTTACAAGAAGCCGAGCCTCTTCCCTCTCTTCCTCAATGATAAGCGCTACCCGTTTAACAGCTTTCAACAAGTTTTCTGTAGTTATGGGCTTGAGAAGATAATCAGTGACACCAATGACAATGGCTTTCTTTGCACTGTCGAAATCCTTATAACCAGTCAATATAATAATCTTGATATCAGGGAACTCCTTCTTCACAATCTCACTCAATTCGAGACCTTCAAGAAAGGGCATACGTATATCAGTAATAAGAATATCCGGCTGGTATTTTCTAATCAAAGGAATAGCCACCTCGCCATCACTTGCATCAGCGACATACTCAAAGCCTTCCTCTTTCCAATTAATATTTTCCCTGATGCTTTTCCGAATAAGAAACTCATCCTCTGCTAGGAAAACCTTAAGCATAAAAACCTCTTTTTATGCATTTTATCATAGTTTCATTGAAGTTGTGAGTTTTTGGAAAGTTATTTTGGGCATGAAAAAACCACCCGAAGGTGGTTTCTTCTCTTAAAGCTATTTACTCAAACCGTAACGCTTGTTGAAACGTTCAATACGACCGGCGGTATCAACCATCTTCTGGTTGCCTGTAAAGAAGGGATGGCAAGCGGAACAAATCTCCACCTCCAGGTTCTTTCCAGTGGTCTTGGTTTTTATCACATTACCACACGTGCAATGGATCTCTCTAAGTTGATAATCAGGATGAATTCCCTTTTTCATAATTCGGTTCCTCCAGGAAATATGATCTTCTGCTGAAAGATACAGCAGATAAATTTTACACCGTCTCCGTCCTAATAACTCGCAGCTGCTCCTTGAGCATCAGTATTTATCGAACGTAAGAACGCCTCATTATCCTTGGTCTTTCGGATTTTGTCAATGAGGAATGGGGTAAGCTCCTGCTCGTCCATATCATTCACTGCATTGCGGCAAAGCCAAATACGTGCGGCTTCATCAGCTGGCAACAACAGGTCATCACGACGGGTCCCGCTCTTCTTAATATTCAAGGCCGGAAAGATTCTCCGGTCAGCAAGCTTGCGATCCAGAATGATTTCATTGTTACCAGTGCCTTTGAATTCCTCGAAAATAACCTCATCCATACGTGAGCCAGTCTCAATCAGACCAGTGGCGATAATGGTAAGGGAACCACCTTCCTCAATATTCCTTGCAGCACCAAAAAACCTCTTGGGCTTATGCAATGCATTGGAATCGACACCACCACTGAGAATCTTGCCGGAGGCAGGGACCGTCTGGTTATAAGCACGGGCAAGACGGGTGATAGAATCTAGAAGAATGACCACATCCTTTTTATGCTCCACCAAACGCTTGGCCTTCTCAATGACCATTTCCGCAACCTGCACATGCCTGGATGCCTGCTCATCGAAGGTGGATGCAATTACCTCCCCATTGACATGACGACGCATATCGGTGACCTCTTCCGGACGTTCATCAACCAGAAGCACCATCAAAACCACATCAGGGTAATTTGCACTGATAGAATTGGCAATCTTCTGCAACAAGACTGTCTTTCCTGTTCTTGGAGGAGCAATAATCAAGGAGCGCTGTCCCATACCAATCGGACAGAACATGTCTATGATACGCATGGACATATCCTCGGTTGTTGTCTCTAGCTTGATTCTTCGATCCGGAAACAAAGGGGTAAGACTTTCAAAAGAGGCACGGGTCTTCGCCTTGATAGGAGCATCGCCATTGACAGAAAGAATCCTCAATATGGCAAAGAAACGCTCCCCATCTCGGGGTGTGCGAACTTGTCCATAAACGACATCGCCAGTCTTCAAGGACAAACTCTTTACCTGGGCAGGAGAGATATAAATATCCTCAGGACCTGAAAGATAGCTATTGTTGGGACTACGAAGGAAACCAAAACCATCAGGGAGAATCTCCAAAGTGCCACTGCCGACAATCACTCCCCCCGTACTGCTATGCATCTTCAGCATCTCAGCAAGTATTTCCTGCTTTCGCATGTCAAGGATGAGTTCAGCTGAAACACCTCGTTCAGTACCAATTTTTCTTAGCTCCTCAACTGGTAACGAAGAATAATCATTGACATTGAGTTTCGCCGCCTCCGGATGTTCCTCAATGTTGATATCTTGAGGATAATCCTCATTTCGGCGCGGGCCATTGTTGCTACGAATATTATTTTTGGGGTAAGGACGGGTATTGTTATTATTTCGATTATTGCGATTGTTATTATTTCGGTTATTGTTGGTGTAGACTCTTCTGTTGTTTTGGTTGGGATTGCTTATCGTCCGCATAACCTGTTCATCACCAGTGAAGTCATCTTCAGAAGAGGAAACAGGGGCAGCCAGAGGAAGACCTTCTTCCTGCTGAGAGACAGGCTCGGAGCTTTGCTGCCCGGCCGAGGACTCTTCAGGGGGTATGCCCTGCTGCTCGATAACAGGCTCGGAAATATCCACAGCCTTTTCCTCAGTCTGCCGTGGAGCCTTGGCCACCACCATTTTGCTACGACGCACCCGACGAATCATGGGTTTTTTTTCAGGGACCGGGTTCTCAGTAATCTGGGCATCTTCAAACAAATCATTTGACATTAATTATACTCCGTGCGAACAGGGTATAATACCACCTATTCCAGCACATTTTACATTGATAAGATTTGCGGGGTTATTGATAATAGTTTCATCTACCCGCTTATGTTCTAAATATATTGCCACTGCTCACACATGTCAAGCAACTGACAACCCGCAAGATATTGTCGGCAAAGGATAAAAGCGGCCACACAAGCCTTGCGTCTGACAGAATCCCTTCCCCATGAGGAGAATTTAAGCTTCACTGCCTGTTTTTGCCTATCCTTTGCACAAAATCCCAGCCACACCTCTCCCACCTCGCTTCCTTCCGGTCCTGCAAAACCTGTGATGGAAAAAGCTACATCGGTACCGCTGACAGTTTGGATCCCATCAGCCATGGCTATGGCACATTCACGGGACACAGGACCAACTCCATCGAGAATCGCTTGGTTTACTCCAAGAATCTTGCTCTTGGCTTCATTTGCATAGGTGGAGACACCACCCCAGAACCAAGAAGACGAGCCAGCCTTATCCGTCAACAACTTACTTGCCAGACCTGCGGTGCAGGACTCGGCGCAGCTGATGGTCAATTTCTGCTTGACAAGCTCATCGGTCAGCAAATCCACAGCCTCATGGTCTCCCTCCTCAAGAAGAGATGGTCCCATGAATTGTGATAATCTCTGGGCAAATTGTCTACGAGCTCCCCTCTCCCCTGTCAGATAGAGACTTATTCTCAAATTCTGGAAACGAGTGCCCCATTGCACCGTGCCGATGTCCACCTGATGGCACAATTCCTCAAGCTTCGCTTCCGCAACCAAATAGGAAGAGTATTCATCACGCTCAAAATCATTATGACCTCTCAGCGATGCCAAAAGAGGAAGCACCTCATTGAAGAACATGGGATCCATCTCCCTAGGAGGGCCTGGCATTGCGATACAGGCAACAAGCCGGGCATCCTTCTGGATGTATCCCCTGAAACCAGGGGCGGTGCCATAGGGATTGGGAATCGGTACAAACCCAGTAGGAAACATTGCCTGCACCTCATTCGAACCCCAAATACGTTCGCCGATATTCTTATACAAATAATCAAAACTTGCTTGGTCACGGACAAGAGGAACCCCTGCAAGATCAGCGACCACCTTACGCGTCAGATCATCACTGGTAGGCCCCAGCCCCCCTGTTATGATTACCACATCGCTGGTGGCAATTCCGTCTCTGAGCACAGAGCCGATGGTCCCGTCATCAGGAACAATGACCATACGGTCCACATGATATCCGAGATGGGATAATTCCGTCGCGATAAGCTGCCCATGTTTGTCACCAATGATACCTCTGGTAAGTTCGGTACCAATAATAAAAATGGATGCATTCTGATAGTTCAATTCTTTGCTTTCCTTTTCTTGACAAGAGTCACTATCTGAGTAACAGCCCCGACAAAAAGCAAACCATAAGAGAGATAGAGAGAGATGATAGCAAGCCAATCATCATGCATGGTATAGAAGGTCTTCCCATTGGTGGCCTCTTGGTAGACGGGGACATCATATATCTTCCACCCCAACTTGAAAGGTTCCATTGGATCAAGGACATGGCCAGTTGGCTCTATAACACACGTCATGCCGCTATTAGTTCCTCTGATGGAAGAACGACGATTCTCCACCGAACGAAACACAGCCATAGCCAGATGCTGCATTTCCGCTGCTACCGACTGCGACCAGTTATCATTGGTCATGTTGACAATCACATCTGCACCATTACGGACAAACCTGGCATTGAGTTCACCAAACACATCCTCAAA
>JBAXZS010000087.1:0-8846 GCA_041670175.1 Sphaerochaetaceae bacterium
CGTGAGAATTAATTGTAAATTTAGTATGGATACGCATTATGTAAGTAGAATGGCAACAAATTGTCAGCAAAGTGAATTAGTGTGATAACCAATGAAAGTTTATGTGTTTATTGTAAAAATATCACTCTAATATGTGTTTTTGGTGTTGCTAAACCCGAGTTATGAAAAATGTGTGAAGGTTACAATGACATTGTTTCATTTTTTGTCATAAATCGAATAATCTACAAAACACCAGAAATACAATATCACTTCTGTAGTGATTCAAAATAATACTGCATATTCATGCAACAATCCACCCCAATTCAACAGTCACCACCTCCCCTTGCTGGTAAATTCTCGCCTTCCCCTTATGTAATCGCATAATCTGGGCTACCATGGCAAGTCCCAACCCGTTGCCCACGGAATCCCTGCTCGCATCACCTTTGGTCCAAGGCTCAAAGAAGTCGACATTCTCCCTGAGTTTCCCTTCATTGGTAAACACCATGCGGTTTTCTCCAATGAGCCAGGTTACTTCACCTTTTGTCGCTTTCAGTGCATTCTTCAATAATTGATCGCAGGCAATTACCAGCAAATCGCAATCGCCCGTCAACTTGGCTTTCTCTGAGTGTACGACAACACGTGAGGCGTCGGCTTCCTGGCATTGTCCAAGCACCAGCTGGGTAAACTCGTCCAAGTCAACACTTCCCATTACCGCTTTGGTATCCGGACTTAACAACTTTGAATAAAGGACCACTGAGGAGATACGCTCGGCAAGCTCATCGTTTTCCTTTTTGAGCGTTGCAACCCCCTCCTTGGTAATTGGGAAAACCCCATCGTCCATTCCATCAAGGATAAGTTTCATGCTGGTCACAGGAGTGTTGAGATCATGACCGATCGAACGAAGCCACTCTTGCCGGGAAAGCTCATGCTGCTTGAGTTTTGAGTCAAGATCAACGATTGAGGCATTGATCATTATATTCTCTTCAATATTTGTCTTGGGAATCGGCACATCATGCTCGCCCTTTGCAAGGGTGTCAAGGGCATGCTGGATCCCCCTGATATAGTTCTGGCTCCGTTTGCTGATCCGGGCAGCCATGAATAACGCCACGACAAAGGCAAAGGGAATAGACCACAGGAAGGGAGCGCCCAAACCTGAGAGCAACCGGGAAGTCATCTGGTAGGTGAAAGGGGAAAATGCCAGGACATCCACTTTAGCGATTGTTTTTCCGTTAAACAGGATGTCAATGCTCCCAGCGATATCCTTGGCCTTGAGAGGTGGCGGAAGCAACAGCTTCTTAGTACTGTTCTTATCCCTGTAGCTCACCGTGGTATAGGTGGTTCCCAGCGAATTACTATTCAGCGTCAATGCGATGACATACAAATCGGACCGTACCTTGACCTCGTTAAAATCCGAGGAGAGGCTCAAGACTTGAAGAGGCTTCTCTTTTCTCCTGTCAGGCATATCGAACGGTACACCCTTGCCTGTCTTGCCAAAAGAAGTCACCACGTTGCCATGACTATCCCTGAGAAGCAATCCACTTACACGATCATCAGAAGCGGAAAGCAGCACGGTATCGATGTTGTCAAGATTCCAGCCTTCAGAAGGAACGTCCTGGGTCAAGGCAAAAGACAGGGACTGTACATAGAACTGATAAATATTCTTTCCCCAGAGCCTTTGCTGACGCTCGGAGGTAAAGACAAACACGACAACCTGAATTGCCAATACAACCACTACAACAGCCACAAACCCAAGAAAGAGCCGGGCAAATTGCTTTTTCATACCTTATGATGTCCCACAAACCGATACCCATATCCACGTACCGTCTCAATCCAGGGTCCCTCCCCTAATTTTGAACGGATATTCTTGATATGGGTATCAACGATACGATCATAGCTATCAAAATTATAATCAAAGCACTGTTCCAGTATCTGGATACGGCTGATGAGCTGCGGAGAATTATGAATGAGATAGGAAAGAATCCGCCATTCGGCAGCTGTCAGCACAACCGGGGCACCATCGGAAACGACCGAATGCTCCACCTCATCGAAGACGAGCTCATGATTCTGCACAAAATAAAAATCATCCTCGGCTGAAGCCTCCCCCTTCTGCTGCTTCTCGAAACGACGCAGCACGGCCTTGACCCGCATCACCAGCTCCTTGGGCGAAAAAGGTTTTGAGATGTAATCCTCACACCCAAGCTCAAAGCCAAGGATTTTATCGCTTTCCTCCACCCTGGCGGTCATAAAGATCACGGGGACCTCATATTGGCTCTTTATCTGTTTAACAAAGGAGAACCCATCACCATCGGGAAGCATCACGTCCTGAATCAGAAGATTCGGAACCATATGGCTGAAAGCAAGCTTCGCGGATGCCAGGTCAGCGAATCCCTCCGCCTTGTAACCGGAAAGCTGGAGGTACTGCTTGACCCCCTCGCGAATCACCTCATGGTCCTCAACTATATAGATGACAGCCTGCTCGGTGACAGAAGAATCAGCTTTCTTCATTTTCTTGTTTCTCCTTCTCCGTCTTTATTGGAGGCAACCCTTGCTTCTTTACGGAAAGGGAGGAAGGAGTTCCTGTTCCGCGGCCAGTAAAACGATATCCATACCCACGGACCGTTTCAATCCACTGGGAACCAAGAGCACCCATCTTGGAACGCATATTCTTGACATGGGTATCAACAATACGATCATAGCTCTCAAAACTATAATCGAAACAATGCTCTAGAATTTGGCTCCGGGTGATAAGTATCCCGCTATTGGCAACCAAATAACTCATTATCCTCCATTCTGCGGCGGTAAGGGGAATCGGATTCCCATCTATGGAGAACTGGTGGCTCGTCTCATCCAATGTCAATGTGGAATTATCCAAGACCCACTG
Organism: Sphaerochaetaceae bacterium; assembly: GCA_041670175.1. Taxonomy (GTDB): domain Bacteria; phylum Spirochaetota; class Spirochaetia; order Sphaerochaetales; family Sphaerochaetaceae; genus JBAXZS01. The sequence continues at coordinate 2,861 of JBAXZS010000087.1, forward strand.
GGAACCAAGTGTGGAGCCATTTGCGTTCCGGTCAATACGCCTGAACAGGGCCTCAACACGAAGCTCAAGCTCCTTGGAAGAAAAAGGCTTGCATATGTAATCATCACAGCCAAGCTCAAAACCCAAGATACGATCACTCTCACTGGTACGTGCGGTAATAAAAAAGACAGGAAAACTGTAATTCTGCTTCAGTTTCTTGATAAAAGAAAAACCATCACCATCAGGAAGCATCACATCCTGAAGCAACAAGTCGGGAATTTGCTTGGCGATAGCGACTTGCAACGTATGCAAATCCTCAAAGGCCTGTACTTCAAACTCATACATCTGGAGATATCGCTTGATACCTTCACGATCATCCTGATTGTCATCAACTACATAAATAAGCTTCATAAAGTTTACTTTATCCTTATTTTTTGGCTAATCAATATATCTAGTAGTATTTCCAAATTTGTTTACAATATTATCATACACGCAATACATAAACAACACAAAACAGACAATTTTGCACTTTCATACTTCATATTACTCACATTTGTTCATAGAGATACTCCACTCGTAATTCTCCCCGTTCTTTTGATATACTTCATTGTATGTCCATGAAGACCCTTGCAGCCGATATCCTTAGTTTTCTTCTTGCCCTGCTCACCATCCTCCTGCTTGGCTCCACCCATAGCATTACAGGCGGAGCTTATGTGCAAGTTCAGTGTCAAGAAGGGGTTTATCGCTACAATCTCAACCAGGATAGGACAATAAAGGTCCCTGGTCCGCTAGGGGAAACGACCATTCGCATAGAAAACGGTGAAGCGAGTATCGTGGACAGTCCTTGCCAAAACAAGGACTGCATCCGTGCACATGCGCTTTCTGAATCAAATTGCGGCTTCATAGCATGCCTCCCCAACAAGGTACTGCTAAGTCTTACCTCAAAAACCCAAAGGGAGGTGGACGATGTCACCGAATAACAGGAGAATCTGCTTTGTGGCTTCCACCACACTGCTTCTTTCCACCTTGGAGTACATAATACCAAAACCACTTCCCTTCCTTAAGCTTGGTCTGGCGAACCTCCCTCTTTTGGTCATACTGGACACCTTCACCTTCAAGGAATTCCTTCTGGTAGCCTTGCTTAAGGCAATTGGACAAGCTACGGTAAACGGAACCCTGTTCAGCTATCTTTTTCTTATCTCGTTTTTTGGAACATTGGCTTCCGCCTTATCCATGAAAAGTCTCAAGCACATCCTAAGAGAGCGAATTTCTCTGGTAGGTTGTTCGATTTTCGGTGCATTTTGCTCAAATCTCATGCAACTTTGGGTTGCAGACAAGGTCGCTTATGGCAACGCCATCTGGGTGGCGGCCCCGCTGTTGCTTTCTGTGGGATTGTCCAGCAGTATCATTCTCGGCTTCATCGCCATCGCCTACAAGAAACATAGTTCCCTTGCTCTCGATCAATTACTCATAAGCGAACCTCCCCAGCAAGCCATGGATTCGCACCGCATGGTATTTTTCCTCTTGCTTTTGGATATCCTCGCCATAATCCTGGAGAAGCGAATCATCATCCTCTTGCTTTGCTCACTGCTTTTGTACGGTGCCCAATACCTGTCGGGAAGGAAGATCCGCATTCTTCCCCCGTTGCTGCTTCTTGTTTCATTGATCATACTTTCCCTCTTCGAGCCAAGTGGCAAGGAATTACTCCCAGTAGGAAGATTGGCGTTCACCGTTGACGCCCTGCTCTCAGCCTTGACAAAAGGCTTCAGGCTCCTTTCCCTGCTTTCTTGCTCACAAACCATGGTAGCCACACATCCCCGATTCAAAGGAAAACTCTTCGACATGGTAAGCATGACACTAGGCTACTTCTCCAGTTTTACCATACCGAAAAACGGAGGAACGTTCTTCGAGAAAGTGGATGCGACTTTGCTTAGCGCCCTCAAGGGAACACCGAAAAACCAAAAGCCAATGAAAGTATACCCTGTAGCGGTATTTGCAATAGTTACTATAGGCTTAACCATATTTTTTTGATGACAATTAGATTGTTATCAAGTATAACGGACATATGATAACCGTAAATTACCAACAGGTACAAAATAGATGCTCTCTTTTCAATGAAGGATTTGAGAAAATCCAGAACTCCTTGCAGACATGGTGTCTTGCCAGGGCCCCCTTTAAAGACACGATAAAAAAACTGATCAAGGCTGACACCAACGTGGACAGTCTTTATCCAAATCTCTGGTTTAGCTTCCAGGCCCAAAGTTTCGCCTATGCCTCATTACTCTGCAATCCGCAGTTGCTTAAGAAATGGAGCCTGGATTCCAAGAACCTGCCTTCCGCTTCCCAGGAAGTCGTTTCTTATTTGCTCCAGAAGCCTGCAATCTGGTGCTATTTCACCATTCTCAATACCATTGAGAAGGATGTCTATAGTATCAGCGACAGGCTCAGCGGCGCCACGCTCACCCTCTACAGCCCGGCTTTAAGCGCCAAGCTTTACAAAAAGGAAATGGAAAGCAAACATTTTCTCGCATTGTTGTCCTACAACGGGGAATGCTACCAAAACTTTGGCGTTATACACTCCAACAATCTTGGAGCCAGCGACCTTGACTTTTTCTGTACCTTGCTTGACCAGCAGGCCTATATGAGCCAGGGAGTCACCATGGTCGTCAACAACCATTTCCTTGACTTTTTCGCTATTGACGAAGTGGCGAATGTCCCTTCCATGATCCATGGTGGCACCTGGTTGAAAATGGTCTACAACAAGATCAACATCGAGGATTTCGATGAGAATACCCTTATTGGAACTTGGAAGGTGGAAAAGCACAATGGAAGAATCAATGCAATTCTCAGGGAACCGAACGACGAGCTTCTCTTGGTTGTCCCTGATGCCCGATTCTGGGCAGACCTTCATTTTTCCCGACCGGCCCTCATCCTCGATACGAAGAGTGGAGAGGGATGGATACAAACAACAGGCAAGGAAAGCTACGAGCCGTTCACCAGAATACTAAGGCACCTCTTTTTGAGGATCCCCTTGGACAAGGTCGTCGTTCCCGACTACGTGGTCTCCCCCTCGATGATTTATCTTATGAACAAGCAAGGACGTAAAAGTCCCTGGTCTGAGATAATCAAAGGGTTCGAAGATAGCGGCCCCACCGATGAGGAATCAGCTTTGATAGCAAGCACACTTGGAAAATATGTGCTGGATCCAGGGAAAAGCTCTAGTGAGAGCAAGAGACATGCACCGAATATCAAGGAAGAGGACAGAGAATACGAACTGACCATGAATCCCGGCATCAGCACCCCCATGGCGCTTGGCTTCGCTTCTTCTTTGGCAGGCGAATTTGCCCAGGAGGGACAAGCAGTATTGGATTTGCTTGCCACACTGCTTTGTTACAATGCAGGAACCTTTATCGCGGTGCGTTCCTATATCGTGGAAATCAAGAAATATTTCCCTCTTGTTGATGAACAGGATCTGAAAAGAGTGATCACGGAGTCCCTGGTGCAAAACGGAATGATCTTGCAGGAGAACTCACCCGCATTGAGAATAGCCCCAAGTAAGACCTTCCTGTTCCAATTCAGCCAGAAGTAACCAATGGAAGGAATCAAACTGATTTGTCTTGATGTTGATGGGACGTTGCTCGATAGCCATCACCTTATTCCCTCTCGAAATAAGGAAGCGCTGCAAGAAGCCCAGAGGAAAGGAATCATGCTTGCCCTTGTCAGTGGCAGGCTTCCCACAAGTCTTCGGCAAATACAAAAACAACTGGGCATCACCGGTCCCTTGGGCTGTTTCAACGGGGCTCTTGTCCTGGATGAAAAGGATAATGCACTGGATGAGAATCCCATCACCCGCCAACAGGCAAGTGATGTCATCAAGACCATTCGCCCATGGGACATGCCGATGTTTCTTTTTGACAAGGAAAACTGGTATTCGGAACAGAGGAACAAATGGACAACCCTTGAAGAACGGATATCCTGCACAGGCAACTTTGTGGAAAGTTTTGGGAAAGTACTTGACGACGCCAAGGATATATACAAAATAATCTGCATGAGCGACAATGAGCGTGAGTTGAAAGCCTGTGTTCAATCGCTTTCAAAAAAATTCGACACCACAGTGGATGCATATCTTTCGTCGCCTACCTATGGGGAAGTGTCATCCAAAGGAATACACAAAGGGAATGCGGTGAAAGTGCTTTGCAGGCATTTCGGCATACCGAAGAGACAGTGCATGGCCATTGGGGATTATTTCAACGATATAGGCATGTTTGAGGAAGCCGGATATAGTGTCGCCATGGGAAATGCCCCTCAAGAAGTCAAGGACAAGGCTACCGTGGTCACCAAGACCAATGACGAGACAGGATTAGGCAAGGCAATCCGGGACATTTTATGAAATTTACCAATCCTCTGTCCCTGTACAAGGGATTACCCTCAGGAATCTATGTACTTTCATTTGCCACAATAATCAACGGCATAGGTATTTTTGTCTATCCCTTTCTCACGTTGTACCTTACCCTGAAACTTGGTTACAGTGCTTCGAGAGCAGGCGTTTTTATGACTGTCGCAACCACCTTGTACATACCAGGTTCGTTTCTCGGAAGCAAACTTGCTGATAGCATAGGGCGTAAGAAAGTGATGGTCTTCTCCCAGTTATGCATGGCTTTTTTCTATTTTCTCTGTGGGTGCCACGAAGGACAGGGCACCATCCCCTATCTTGTACTTTGCGCACTCTTTTTCGACGGGGTCACGGATCCAGCACGGGAAGCGCTGAAGATAGATATCACTTCAATGGAAAACAGGCAGGTCTCCTTTTCCCTGATATACCTTGCCCATAACCTGGGGTATGCCATAGGCCCTGTTATTGGAGGGCTGCTTTTCCTTTCGGCTCCCCGGTGGCTCTTTTGGGGAAACGCCATCGCCCAAGTCCTTGCAGTGATTCCCATACTCCTTAAAATCAAAGAAACAAAACCTTCAAAGGAAGAGATCGCAATCAGTATAAAAAGCAATTCGAGCGACAAGGCGGAGGAAGGAGGAATCCTCAAGGCTCTGCTTTCAAGGCCATTGATTCTTCTTTTTGCCGTGGCCATGACTTTTTTCACCTTTGGCTATAGCCAGACACTTTTTGGGCTTCCTTTGTTCACCACACAGCTGTTTCAGGACAAGGGAGCCACCTTGTACGGCTCAATCATGGCATTCAACGCCCTGCTTGTCGTATTGCTTACTCCTTCGATAGTGTCTGCAACCCGTAAAAGACATCCTTTGTTTAATGTGGTTCTTGCAGGCCTTCTTTTCGCCTTAGGCTTCGGACTGTTTGCCTTCTCAACGGTTCCTTGGCAATTTTATGTATGTTGCGCCATCTTTACTTTTGGAGAAGTGCTCTGGGCTACCAATGGAAATTATTACATTGCCAACAACACACCCAAAAGCCACAGGGCCCGCTTTAATGCGGTGCTGCCTATCATTGAAGGAACAGGCCATGCCATTGCTCCAACCGTGGGAGGACTAATCATCGATCAGTTGTCAATGAATTGGCTTTGGCTTTCCAGCTCCCTGGCGGCACTTTTGGGAACATTGCTGGTCTTGTTCCTTTATGGAAAGGAAAAAGCCAAAAAAAAGGACAAGGAAACGTAAGTCTTGTCCAAAAGGCTCTTCCTTTGATAGTATCCCTTGTCCGGCACCAGCAACTTGTCCAATATGGATTCATATAATACACTTGAGAAGAGAAAAAAATGAGAATAGCCTTTGGTTTTGACATATTTTATCCTGAGACCAACGGGGTCATCACCGCAACCATCAACTTGGCCAAGAACCTGATGGATCTTGGCCATGAAGTGTATTTTTTTGTACCCAAGGACAAAGGATTCACGGACAATACCATTGAGGGGGGAATCCACATCATCCATGTCCCCGCTGTGCAGCTCTTCGTATACAAGGGCATCAAGGCACTTCCCGTCTATGGTTGGTACTTACAAAAATACTTTAGAAAATATCATTTCGATATCATCCATGA
>JBAXZS010000088.1:0-8731 GCA_041670175.1 Sphaerochaetaceae bacterium
CTTTCAAAAGTAGTGGAATACAAGCAGCCTGGATTTTTGTTGGTTCTTCAAACCCTTTTTCCTTAAGGGCTCTCAGGGTTTGTTCGGACAATCCTAAGTCCGCAAAACTTTGTAAATTTGACATGAAACTCCTAAATAGCTAATTAGCTTACAAATAATGAAATACGGGTGAAGCATATAGCATATTTACTCTTTGTTTCAATACCTGGGCGCTACCAACGATTGAAAACTTTCTCTGCAAAGCCCGGAAATTTATCAAGTTTCAATATTTGTCCATCATCAAGGACGGCTGTGCCGGAAAAATACCCGAACACCTGATGCTGGATGGATTTCACCACCCCTGCCTTGATGTTGGACTGTCTGTCGCATCTGGGTTCAAAGTCAAGTTCCAAGCGTTTGTCGTTGCTGGAGAAAGTCCATGGCTTCAAATAGGAGTCAAAGGGAATATGGAATTCAACAAGGTCCAGCTTATGGACCTTCCCATTATAGAAAATTCCGTTTTCCGAAGCCGGAGTCCTGTCTGAGAAACCATAGCCAAGATTGAACCCAAAAGGAATCCCCTCAAGGGAACCGGAAGCGGAACCCCAGTACCAGGTATTCGTGTATGTCCAGCGTCCCCGCCCCCAGTCAAGGATTCCCCAGGCTTCCCCCTCTTCAATCTTTTCCTTTTTCCAGCCACGACCTATTGTCCCGCTTACTGGCATACAGTTGGTCTTCTGGTTGAGATAAAAGGCTTTTCTGTTCTCCTTCCAACTAGTGGCTATGCTTATGCTTTCCATTTCCCGGGGTTGTGTGAGTGTGATGTTGACATCCAGACCGACTGTCCCATCAGGAAGGGTCAAGGAAGGGGATGCGAACATGACATGGCGTTTTGTTCCTTTATTGACAAAGGCGAAACGAATTTTCTTGTTTGCCCAGGACACTTCCTGGTTCATTTCCGAACTTTTTGACAACCCCAGTTTTCCGAAAGTCAGGAAGGACATCGCACTTTCCTGTGCACAGGCGCCTTTGAGGTAATCGATATAGGAAAAGGCGAACAACGATCCATATCCGATATCACTCATCGTTGCGGTGATGGCGTATCCCTTTTCCTGATTAATCACCGCATAATAATCCCATTCCTTGATTCTCCACGCCGAACTATGGATTTTTGACCGATCATAGTTCCAATAGGGTTTTCTAGCCCATCCTTCCTCAATGATTTGTCCGTTCTTATTTAATAATTCGACTGGTTTGGTCACTTCATGTTGCATGATGATATTGTACGACAAAAACACGTTGTTGAAATAAAAATTATTGACTTTCAGCTTGGACTAAACACAGTGTGGATACACAAACAAAAAGGACCACATTTCTGTGATCCTTCATGAAAATCGGATGATTTTATTTACTTGTAGTATTTCCGAGAATCTGGCTAAGGAAGGTGTTCATGAAATTATCCTTCAGCTGGTCACTGGCAAGAATTGCCTGAGCCATATCCTGCTGATTATTATTTGCGGAAAGGTAACTGTAGAATGTTTTCAAATAGCTTCCAAGTCCGCTGGAAGCAGAATCCGTCTTGCCAATCTTGGCCACCACGTAGGATGTGCCAGCCTTCATCGGATCTGTAATGCTCTCCGGTTCTGCAATATAAAGCTTGGTTGCATTTGTACTATCGTTGGCGGCAGAGGCTAAAAGACCTTTTGCATCAGTATAACTGAAAGAGCCAAGATAGGTACTGTTGCCGATATTCATCGGGGTGGCGGCAACATCATTGACGGTCAGGCCGGCTTTGTCAGCAGCGGTACCAAAGTCCGTAGACTTTGCATCAGCGGCAAACTTGGTGGCCTGAGCGGAAAGATAGTCGTTGATTACGGCACTGTCATAGGAGGACATATAGGCCTTTACTCCGCTTAACAAGGTACTGTTGGTGAAATCCGGTTCAGTAGGGGCGGAATCCAAGCGATAGATGCTCCAACCATTCTGCCCTTCGAAAGGTCCAAGAACCTGTCCTGTAGCAGAAGTAAGCAGCAACTGCGCCTCATCGGCGTTCTTGAAGTTGCTTGCGATTGCATAATAATAAACGGTGCCAATCTTGCCTTTGGCGTTTGCAAAGGAATCTTTGCTGGAAGCTACCGCAGCATCCTCAAAGCTTTTTTCTCCTTTGGAGATGGTGGATACAATCGCTTCAGCCTCTTCTTTTGTGGTAGTGCTGATGACTGATAATCCCATGCTGTAGAACAACTGCTTGTTTGCTAATGCATACTGGCTGGCGAGGTCATCAGGGTAGGATGACGAGTCGAAGGTGACATATTCGAAACTACGGCTGTTGTCCGCCATGGCTGCCACATATTCCTGCTCGCCTTGAGAGGAAAGCACGGAACCAACATCATTCGCAACAATCTGGAAGGGAACGGAACGACGGACAGAAGTCTCTATTGAGGCCTTTTGCTCAGTGGTCGCCTTATTGTAAGTGGCACTGTCAAACTTTCCATCCACATCATAATACCCTCCGCTAATAATCTTGCGGTTCACTACCGCATCGCTGGCAATAATTCCTGCCTGTTTTGCCATCTGGGTGACTGCGGTGTACATGACGGTGCTATCATATGCGCTTTTCCAAATCTGATACAAAGTCTGGATCTGGTTCGTATCCGAGGAGGACTTGTATTGATTGGCGTAGTTCTGGTACTGGTCATAGAAGTAGTTGCCATAGGCATATTTTATCTCTTCCTTGCCATAGGTACCAAACACCAATCCATTGTTTTGTTTTCGGCCGACCACGGCTTCAATCGCAGGAGCGAGCACAAAGGAAATTGAAATGAGAATGAGCACGATGATTCCGAACCACCAGCCGATACTCAAATGTTTTTTGGGTTTTGCAACAGTTGTTGTCCCAGTTGCTTTTTTTGCTTTGAAGGTCAAAGAGTTGCCTGCATCTTGCTCAGGTTTTTTTTCATCATTGGAAGGCATTGTGAACCTCTTTATTTTAAGTTACCGCTCGCGCGGACATGCAACCACAAAAATACCATTATCAGCAACCCCCTGTCAATTGAAACAATGCCTTTATGTAAAATGAAGAGGAAGTGAATCTTTCAGAGAATCAAGGATGTGTTCAAAGATAAAATAAGTTCTTATAGTATCCCTGAGAAATCGAAAGAGTGCATATTGCTTTGAATTGACTAGTTTAGATAACTTGTTATAGTGTAATCTAGTTTACAAAAAATTCTTTTCAGGCTTGGTATGCATGAATATTAAAGAAAGCACTCACACCTTTTTTAGGTACAGTAATTTGCTTCATGAATTGGTTCGTCGTGATATCAAATTGAAATATCGGCGAAGTTTTCTTGGATATCTTTGGAGCGTGCTTAATCCGTTGATGGTCATGCTTGTAATGACCGCAATCTTTTCTAGATTGTTCCGATTTGATATCCCTAATTATCCAGTATATCTTTTAACCGGTCAGGTCATTTTTTCTTTCCATAGTGAGGCTTCAAATTTCTCCATTGGTTCCATTACAGGAGGAGGTGCGCTTCTTAAGAAAGTCTATTTACCAAAGTATATATTTACTCTGTCAAAGGTTATGAGTTCTTTAGTAAATTTAGTTTTCTCTCTTGGAGCTTTGCTTTTGGTGATGCTTATCACCCGTACTCCTTTTACCTGGAAGATACTGTTGTTCCCTTTGGTAATCCTCCAGATATTCCTTTTTGAAGTTGGCCTTGGGATGTTTCTTGCACAGGCTGCGGTATTCTTTAGGGATATACAATATATTTGGGGGGTTGTCCTTACATTGTGGACATATTCTACTCCAATCTTTTATCCTGACTCTACACTGGGAACGGGAAGAGTTGCTTGGATTGTGAGAAACCTTAATCCCCTCTATAGTTATATGACCCAGTTTCGTGACTATGTGTTGTATGGGCAGATTCCTTCAGCGCATCTTGTGCTCCTTGGCTGTGGTTGGTCATTGTTCTTCCTTATTCTTGGTGCTGCTACTTTCTACAAGGCGCAGGATAAGTTCATCCTTTACATTTAGGAGATATACTGTGGAACCGATTGTTTCAATAAAAAATGTTACAGTACAATTCAACTTGGCTACACAACGTGTTGACAATTTGAAGGAATACTTTGTTCGTCTTCTCAAACATCAGCTGATGTTTCAGTCATTTTTTCCCTTGCAGGATATCAATCTTGATGTGAAGCGTGGTGATTCTTGGGGAATTATCGGGGTCAATGGCTCAGGGAAATCTACTTTTCTGAAATTAATTTGTGGAATTCTCAAACCTTATAAAGGTTCAATGCGTGTTTGTGGTTCAATAGCACCTCTCATAGAACTTGGTGCAGGTTTTGATTCTGATCTTACTGCACGTGAGAATATATTCATGAATGGTGCGATTTTGGGTCATTCACACCAGTTTATGGTTGAACATTTTGATCAAGTTGTTGAATTTGCAGAACTTCAGGATTTTCTTGATGTTCCAATTAAGAATTTCTCTTCCGGCATGCAAGCACGATTGGGTTTTTCTCTCGCTACCATGGTAAAACACGATATTTTGATTGTTGATGAAATTCTTTCGGTGGGGGATATGGCATTCCAACAGAAATGCGAACAGCGTATTTCTGAATTACTCTCTGATGGTACCACTTTGCTTTTTGTCTCCCACTCCTTAGACCAGGTCCGTCGTCTTTGCAAAAATGTCATGTGGCTTGAAAAGGGTCGTGTGGTAATGAAGGGTGACAGCAAGACTGTTTGTGATGCCTATGAACTGAAGGAGCAAGGATTTATTACCAGTGAGGAGGGGCTTCTTTCTGCTAGTGGAAAGGAATTGCCAAATGAATAGACGACGATGGGTTATCATCCCTTTGTTATTCCTGTGTTGTCTTCTTTCTGCGGAAGGAACGGACAAGCAGTACCTTATTGAGAGCTACCAGTTCACGATAACGGGAAAGACCAGCGAGAGTGCCTTGCGGTCTTCTCTCATCCCAGAAGGTAATGAATTCTTTCCTTCTGAAGAGGCCATGGTTGCCAATCTTGAAGCAAAAAAACAAACTTTGGTAAATAAGAGGATTTTCAGCAGTGTGGAATATACCTATACCCTCACCAATGAATCCAAAGGGACCAGATTCTATAAAGTCCATTTTATTATCAGTGACAGTGAGACACTCTTCCAGCTTCCTTATGGTAAATATGATTCCAATTATGGGTTGCGGGCAGGTCTGAAGCTATACAACAATAATCTTTTTGGACAACTTGCTGACATGTATTGGGTTGTCCATACCACCCAGAATGATAATTCCTTTAAGAAAGGAACCTACTATTCCGCTCTTGATTTGAATAATATCCTCATTGGTAAGAAGGCGAAGTTTGGTCTTCATGCAAAGTTCAATTATGATATCAGCACGGTTACCAACACTTACTTCTATTTCAATGTCAGTACCCAGAATCTTATCCTGGATCACAAACCTATTGATTTCAATCCTTGGTTCTATCTTAACCCCCTTGATGGTTCCAACACTGGACGCTGGGGCTTTACGGAAATAGGGAATATCTCCAATTTCGGTCCTTTTGCCATGGTGCTTGGGGGATTTTCCATTTACAACAAAACAAAAATAACACCTGTTGACGAAACAGTTTCTACATTAACCTACTTTCGTTTTCATGGACTAAAGATTGCAAAGAAAAATTTTGACTTCAGGTTCTCGGTTGAAAGCAATGGAACAACAGACGGAGTATTGAGTAGTATTCGTATCGGGGAAACGATTGGGGTCAATTTTACTTTGTTCAATTGCCTGAATTGGTATAACGAGGTATCCCAGTACAACAAGATGTACCCTAACAGCCCGCTCCTTTATGAGTTTTCCTTACAGTGGGGGAGTACCTTGTCCCAATCAAGCATCAACTGGGTGGGGAATTTCCGCAAGGGCTTGTCGCTTAAGATTCACAGTGAGATTGAGTGGTTTCCCAAGCCGACCTACCAAGGGAGGCCGTATGAAGACAGCACTTGGTACTACATCGAGGCGATGGTGACCTGGTTCCCCTTCGCAACCTCCTGGTTCAATCCTTCGTTTCGTCTTACCGGGACACAGTCAAATGTGGCTCAGTATTTTTTGCCTGATAATACTGATGAGCTGTTCGCTGATTATATGCGTGGCATCCGTCTCGACAATCAGTACGTGTACTCTTCAACAAAAAAAGAAAAGAAAACAGCTTTCGCCTTCAATTGTAACCTGACCTCCAGTTTTATCACTTTGAGGAATTTCGCCCATACTTATGCAAATCCCTTTATCGATTTGGGTTTGGTGAATGATTCCTTGGAGGATGGCAAGTATGTTTTCCTCTCAAGTGTCGGGCTTGAAGGTATAGTTATTCTGGACAAATATCCCAGTTTTCCTCTTCGTGCGTCATTGGGGATTAATCTTGATGACCTGATTAAGAAATTCAAAGGGACACTCTCAGGCTCAATGGAATACGAGTTGTTCTTGGGTATGTATTTCTTCTTCTAAACCTAATTAATAGGAAAATTCTTATTGACACTTGATATGCTCCTCATATAACTTAAAACAAATGAGAATGAAAAGCAAAGCAGATAAGTTGTTCGGACTGCCTCAGTTTGTTACCCGCATGGGAGGGGACATGGTCGCGGTCCTTGGAGCTTGGTTCTTGTCATATTTCCTTCGGTTCTTTGTTCTTCCTGGCGCACAGAGTGATTCCTGGAAGTTGTTCTCGGCATTATCGATACTTGCGTGTGCGTCTTCTCTCTATTTCCTTAATCGCAACAAGTTGTACGAGGTGGATGTATCCAATACTTGGCGAAAGGAAATGGGTGAACTTCTCAAAACTTCTCTTGAGGTGTTTCTTACCTTTGTCTTTGTCTACTACTTTATATTCCCCAAAAAAATAAGCCGGTTGGCCTTGCTGTTGTTTTTTGCCTTTCATTTTATCTTTCTCGTTATTATAAGGACTTTGATTAGCAAGTATTTCCTTCATGCTTACAAGCATGGCAAGTTTGTGAGACATATTCTTCTTGTCGGCTATGGCAAGAATCTTGAAGAATATTATGAGGCTGCCACCGGTACCATCCAAGGACTGAAGATCGTGGGGCAATACTGGGGAAAGGGACAGAGTATAGGAGAAGTTTCTTCTGTCGTTGCCTCCTCTCTTGAGAAAGCGGTGCAGGCCACCAATGCGGACATGGTCATTATTTCTTTTCCTATGGATGATAATGAAAGCGAGCAGCAGATGGTCAAGGAAAGTTTGGATTTATTGGATCAGAGGGTCCAGCTGCTTCCCCATATCCCTAAATCATATGTAGGGACGCTCATCTCTGATTTCCATTTTATTCCCATACTGAAAATTAATGGAATAGAGATGTCTTTCTTGAAGCGTATGCAAAAGCGCATCTTTGATATTGTTTCCTGCTCTCTTGGTATCATACTGCTTTCCCCTTTGTTTTTGATTATCTCGGTACTTGTCAAATGTACCAGCAAGGGACCTGTGTTCTTCAAGCAAAAGCGAGTGACCAGGGATGGGAAGGTGTTTAATATGTTCAAGTTCCGTTCCATGCGTACAGAGATAAGCGAAGGCGATCATCCTCATTGGACTGAAGAAAACGATCCGAGGATTACCAAGATAGGAAGGATACTCAGAAAGACGAGTTTGGATGAGATTCCGCAGTTTTTCAATGTCATCGGGGGGTCTATGAGCCTCATCGGTCCAAGACCGGAGAGACCGGAACTGGAGGATGGGTTTAAGAAAACCGTACCCGGATACGCCATGCGCCATCGTATGAAGGCAGGGATTTCGGGTTGGGCCCAGGTCAATGGACTGAGGGGGAATACCTCCCTATCCAAGAGAATTGATTTTGACTTATACTACGTCAGAAACTGGAGTGTCTGGTTCGACTTGAAGATTGTGCTGCTGACTTTCTTCAAAGGATTTATTAACAAGAATGCCTATTGATGTGGAGAAGTATAATGAAGAAGCTTGTGATGCTCGGGGCGATACTGTTTTTTTGTCTTTTTTTTGTTTTTGCAGGGGAGAATCTTGCGACATTGCTTCCTTCTCTCAGCGAATCTGATTGGGCAAGGCTCGAGCAGGGAGAGAGTATTGATTGCAGTACTCTTGATGGTGGGACAATCAAGCAGGTAGCCCCTTTGGGCAGTATCGCCTATGAAAGGGCTGTACAAGCTGAGAAGGCATCCAATGGTTTTGCGGTGGCTTCCGTCGTCTTGATTCCTTATCCTGCTTCCTGGAAAAAGGAAAATGAGCAACAACGTCAGTTGGATATCTTCAATACCATAAGAAAGGTTTCCACCCAGAAAGGTATCACGTATATTTCCCATCGTTGGGGTGATAGACCCCGTCCGTTATTTTCTGAATCCTATTACGTCAGTGATCCAGAGAACCCCGATTCCAAGATTGCGGATCCGGTTACCTCAACATTCCCCTTGTCTATGAGTAGTTATGCCTATCAGGATGATTCCGCTTTTAGCGGGAATGTCTACAAACACACCTATACCAATTCAGCTAAGGAGATATTTCTGGATGTGACCAACTATTCTCCCATGAAATACCAGGGTATCACCTGTCTGAAATCCGGACAGCTTTCTCTTTGCATGGATACCTACCAGCTGGAGCAAGGTCTTCTTGTTTATTCCATGGCTGTCGTGACGAATCGTAAACCTCAGATAAGAATTTTGTTTCTTACCGTTGACCTTCCGAGTTCGTTCATGCGTCGTGTGGTCTCTCTTC
>JBAXZS010000089.1:0-8722 GCA_041670175.1 Sphaerochaetaceae bacterium
AGAAGGTCCGCATCGGACAAGAGGGCGCCTGGGAGTTCGTCCAGACCACCGAGAAGACCAACGCTCTTCTTGTGGCCTTGGACCTCGTGCCCAAGCCGGAAGCGGCTTCTGAAAGGGCAAAGGCGAAGAAAGAGCCGGCCAAGGATGTGGGACAAAAACGGCCTCGTGGGCGCCCCAGGAAAAACCCACTGGTGATAAAGTGAAACAGGATTCAGTTGTATATAGTGTTGTAAATTGGGAAACCTTTATTTAATATACCTAGGGGGTTGCCTTTCGACAACCCCCTAAGATTCTGTTTTAAATCACCCTATTTGGCAGGATACAGACTGGAGAGATACTCCATGAAGACATCACTAAGCAATGAGCCTTCACTCAGCTTTCTCCCAAACATCGAATATCCATCACCACCAGCAGCCATAAAGTCGTTGGTAGCAACCTTGTAGGTAGCATTCTTGTCAATGAGTTTACCGTTGATCAAGACACGCAGGATACGCTTTCCAGCTGGAGCAAAACGATTGTAAACAACCTGCAAGTCGGTCTGACTGTATGCACCATTCGTAGCAGGCAACAAGGAGTAGCCATGTTCCAAAGCGGCATAGACATCAGAACCAGTTATCTCGCTGACAGTAATAATATTAGTGAACGGAAGCACATTGATTACGTCACCTTTGGTCACATTACCAGCCTTGAGAGAAGCACGTATGCCACCACCATTGGTAATAGTGAAATCGGCTCCGCTTTCCTTCGTCATGGCCTCACAGATAAGTTTGGACAAATTGGTCTGTCTTGTACGAACATTCTGTCTCTCACCATCTAAATCGGTCGGGATGGTTGCCACCACCTTGCTCAGTTGCGCAGACATCTTCTCGTTCATCGTCTTGACGTAGGCGGAAATCTCAGGATCATCAGGAATGGAGGTAATGCCATATTTCTTTGCAAGCTCAGACTTAGCAGGATCAAGCACATCTTTGGCAGGAACAAGCATAGCAGTCTCACTTGCAGCCTTGCCATCTTTCACAAAGATATCAACAACACCAGCATACTTCAAATACTCACCTGCTTGCACAATCAAGGTATCACCAACTTGCTTGCCCTGTTCAAGGACAGTATGACTATGTCCATCGATGAACAAGTCAATACCCTTGACATTCTTGGCAATCTTCTCACTGGTGATTCCACTTGCACCCGCATCATTCAAACCGATATGGCCAAGAACAATGACGAAGTCGGCATATTTACGAACAGAATTCACCATAGACTGAGTCATATCGTAAATCTTCTCAGCATTGAAATCATAGCCTTCAGTGTTCTTCGGATGACTCATGGTTTTTGTATCAGGAGTAGTCAAGCCAATGACCCCCACCTTGAATCCATTGTAGTCATACAACTGATAAGGTTGCATTACAAGCTGTCCGTCTTCCGTAGTGAAGTTCGCACAAAGCACTTTAATTGAAGAATATTGCTGTGCAATCTTAGCTTCCTCAATCAAACGAGCCGAACCATAGTTGAAATCATGGTTACCAGGAGCAACAGCATCATAACCAATCATGGAAAGTATGACACCTACGGGCTCACCCTCAAACATGTTGGCTAGGTTGGTCCCATGAGAGACATCACCAGCATCCAAGACAAGCATGTTATCAGTAAGAGAACGGCCCATCTTTACCAAGGTTGCAAACTTCGCATACCCCATACCACCATCAGCAGGAACAATACGGGCATGCACATCGTTGGTATGAACCACAATAAGGTCAAAAGTCTTGTCCCCTGCGGTGTTTTTCTCAATCAGCTTGACCCCATAAGGGTAAGGCATCAAAGCAGCGACAGCCGCATCTTCAGGAACAGGAGAAGAAGAATCAATCCCAAAGGACTTAATAGTTGATGCGTAACTTGCAACCAAAGAAGACTTGGCTGGATTGGTGACAGCATCAGCGGGAACGGTCATCGGATAAGTCGCAGTGACCTTACCATTGGCAACATGTAGCTGTACAACACCAATACTTCTCAACTTGGAATCCGCACGGACAATCTTTGCGCCATTGACATTTTGGGCAACAGCGTTATCTCCTGCTTCAACATATAAGTCGATACCTTTCAGGTTCTGGCAAATAAACTCGCTGGTATACTCACCGCTATCGCTTGTATCAGCAAGGACAATAACATAATCAACAAGCTTATGAGCCATATCAACAGCAGCCTGTGCATTCTTAAGAATCACATCGCTGGTGAAGGATACATCCTTGACATCCTTTGGTACGGTCAAACCGACAACAGCTACCTTAAAGCCGTTAAAGGAATACACCTGATATGGAGTCTCGCACAAATAACCATTGGAATCCAAAGCATTGGCACTCAGGGCCACGGCCTTGGAAGTACCAGTCACACCTGATGCAAGTTGAATAGCCTGAGGAGTATAGGCATCATAGCCAATCTGATCAAATGCCTTGGCAACATTCATACCTGTAGTGGCATCCAAATCACCAAGAGAACCAGCATTAAGCAAGAGCCAGTTATCAGTAATGCCACTTGCGGTTTTCACCATTGTGGCAAGCTGAGCCATGGTCATTCCACTGGCTTCTCCCTGGAAGACACCATCAATATCATTGGTATGCACGACAAAAAGGTCAAATTCCTTGTCTCCTGCATTATTCTTGACAATGGTATTCACGCCATAGGGATACTCACTCTTAGGAGCTTCTGCCTTCACAGGAGCAGGTGCCTCTACTTTCTTTTCAGGAGCAGGTGCTACTGGAGCAGGTGCTGGCGCAGGTGCAGGTACCTCAACCTTCTTTTCAGGAGCAGGTGCTGGCGCTGGTGCAGGTGCTGGCGCAGGCTCAACAACCGGAGCGGGCGGAATGGTCTCTACTTTAGCAGTGCTCTGGCATCCCACCAGTGCGACAGCTAACAGAACTGCCAATAAAGTTGTTAAAATCGTTCTCGAAAGACGTTTCACGATTATCCTCCTCATGACTATGCTTAAATTCAAATTAAGATTACAGTAACTATAACACAGACTCAATCAAGTGGATACAGGAAAAACTATAGTTTTTTGCGAAAAAAAGACCCATGGAAAATATCCACAGGCCTCTTCTCGAGAAGGAAATCGACCGCTACATCAAATCCTTGGGTTTCCGTGCAGTGTTCCCGCTTTTCTCGCAATAAGCAACATGACGAAGCTTGCCATTCTCAAAAATGGACTTCATCTTTATTGCTCCACCCCAACGACTAGTAAGAGTCCTGGTACCTTCACGACGTGCGTTCTTGGATATTGCTCCTGCCATATTAATATTCCTCCATACAAAACTTTCTCAAGACAATACTATATAGGAATGACGAATAAAATGTCAAACCCATTGACTGCGTTACTATACAATACAATTGCGTAGCACATCAAGTACATGATATTATTCCTTATGCGAATTCTCAGGGAGATTTTTTTAGTACCGGTGTTTCTCTACAAAACGTTGCTCTCACCCTTTTTCTCCCATCATGTCTGCCTATATCAGCCGACTTGCAGCACGTATATGATTACAGCCGTCCGCCGCTTTGGAATTCTCAAAGGAGCCCTCATGGGATTCGCCAGGCTCTTCAGGTGCTCACGATATTTCATGGGAGGAAACGATCCAGTCCCTGAGGTTTGGTCAAAGAAGGCCATCAAAGATGGCTATATTATCTTTAAAAGGCACTGAGCTCCTTGATAAAAGGAATCAGCACTGAAAGTGCATTGGCGTTATAACCACCTTCGGGAATAATCAAATCAGCATATTTCTTTGTTGGTTCGACAAAGTTGAAGTGCCCTGGACGAACAACTTCCAAATACTGGGTAATCACACTGTCCACGGTTCTTCCCCGTTCATTGATATCCCGTTTCAGTCTCCTAATGAACCTGATGTCATCAGGAGTGTCCACATAGAGTTTCAAATCCAACAAATCTCGAATTTGTTTATCATAGAGTACCATCAGTCCTTCGATAATAACCAACGGCTTAGGCTCTATATGGATGGTCACGTTGGTCCTCTCACTATGCACAAAATCATACTGAGGCATCTCAATACTCTCATTGTGCTTGAGCGCATGAAGATGCTCGAGAAGTAATTGCGAGTCAATGGCATCCGGATGGTCAAAATTAAAAGCAGTGATATTCTCATTGTTAAAATAACTTGCAGAACGATAATAATTATCCTGTGCTATGAACACAAAATCACTGCAAACCTCGCTAATCTTCTGTACAACGGTGGATTTGCCTGAGCCGGAACCACCTGTAATACCAATAATCCTGACCTGCTTCATGGCTTACCTCACAAAAAAGGCATAGATAGTGGTACTTCGGAATTCCTTATCAGGAGAGAGGACACAGCTGGGAAAATTCTCATGGTTCGGGCTGTCAGGGAAGAATTGTGTCTCAAAGCAAATACCCTCGTGACGGTTGTAATACAACCCATATTTTCCTTCTTCCTTTCCCAAAAGGAAATTGCCCGAATACACCTGGACGCCAGGCAATGTAGTGGCAACCGTCATGCAGCGCCCGCTCTTAGGATCACACAGGCAAGCAAAAGGAGACAGCAAATCTTTTCTTGGCGGCAAGACAAAGCAATGGTCATACCCCATCCCCACATGTTCGATATCACGTCCGATACTCTTTTTTGTAAGAAAATCAAAAGGAGTACCGGCCACATCCAAAATCCTCCCCGTGGGGATGAGCTTGTCATCAACCTCCACGACCTGGGGGCAATCCATTTGCAACTCCTCGTCGCAAATAGTTCCACTTTCCGCAAGATTGAAATAGCTATGATTTGTCAAATTGATGATGGTACGCTTGTCAGTCCGTGCAAGATAATCAATCCTCAACTGACCTTCTTCTGTGAGCGTATAGGTAACCTCAACATTGAGATTACCAGGCATCCCTCCTTCTCCATCAGGACTAAAATAGGAAAAGGAAACCGAGCTCCCCTTCGCCTCAAAGGGATTGACTGTCCAGACTTTAGTACCAAAATTGCTCTTACCATTGTGCAGCGCATTGCCATTGTTATTCAATTCCATCTGGTAGCGTTGCCCGTCCAGCTCAAAGGTCCCATGGGCGATACGGTTCGCGAAACGCCCCACGGTCTGTCCAAAATGAAGCAGGGAGGTACAGTTGGTAAGAGGCTCGGGGAATCCCAGAACAACATCCCCCTGCCTACCTGTGCGATCAGGGACGAAAAGCGATTTTAAAATTGCCCCAAGCGAAAGCAGCACAGCCTGATAATTCCCCGCACTGAGGGTGATTTCCTCAATCTGTTTCCCTTCAAGACTATCCGGCAACAACTTGCTTGTAACCATTACAAAGCCCTCCCTTACGAATCAGATTCCTTGCTTTTGAGCACAGCGAGGTAAGCATGCTGGGGAATCTCGACATTTCCCACAAGCTTCATACGTTTCTTGCCCTCTTTCTGTTTCTCTAGCAGTTTTCTCTTTCTGCTGATATCGCCGCCATAGCATTTGGCAATCACGTCCTTGCGATAAGGAGTCACGGTCTCCCTTGCAATGATATTACTCCCGATGGCAGCCTGTATTGCAATCTTGAACTGTTGGCGAGGCAACTCATCCTTTAACCGCTCGCACACGACACGCCCACGGCTTTGCGCATTATCCTTAAACACCAAAGTGCTTAAGGCATCGACACTCTCGCCATTGACCAAGATGTTCATGCGTACCAGTTCCGTACTCTTGTATTCTGCTACTTCATAATCAAACGAGGCATAGCCATGGCTCAAAGATTTCAGACGATCGTAAAAATCAAACAGGACCTCAGCCAAAGGCATGTTGTAGACCAGCTCGACACGTTTCTCATCCAGATAGTTCATACCTGTCTGGGTACCACGTTTTTCAAGACACAGAGTGATAACCGAACCCACGAATTGCGAAGGAGTAATGATATTCGCAGTAATATATGGTTCATCAGCACTTTCAATACGAGTAGGATCAGGATAATCCAACGGATTATCAATCTCCTCGACCTCCCCGCTCTTCATCTTGACATGATACCGGACAGAAGGGCTCGTAAATACAATCGAGAGCCCAAACTCACGTTCCAGACGCTCCTGCACGACTTCCAGATGCAACATGCCAAGAAAGCCACAGCGAAAACCAAAACCCAAAGCCGCGGAACTATCCTTTTCGTACACCAGGGAAGCATCATTGAGCTTAAGCCTCTCAATTGACTCCTGAAGCAACTCGTAATCATTGGAATCCACGGGATAAATGGAAGAGAACACCACCGGTTTCAAGGCCTTGAACCCTGCCAAAGGCTGAGAAGCAGGATCAACGATATTGGTGATGGTGTCCCCCACACGAATATCACTTATAGTTTTGATACCTGCGATCACATACCCAACATCACCATCATGCAACTCTTCCCTTTTTTTCAATTCCAATTGGAAGATCCCAACCTCCTCTACCTTATAGACAGCCTCGCTATGCATGAACTTGACAGTATCTCCAACCCTAAGGACGCCGTTAAAGACACGGACATGAATCACGACTCCCCTGTAGGAATCATAATGGGAATCAAAGATAAGTGCTTGAAGAGGTTCAAAATCATTACCAGAAGGAGGAGGAATCAAATCAACAATGGCATCGAACAAAGCATCCACGCCCTCACCTGTCTTGGCACTGACCAACTTTGTCAGGGATACATCCAGCCCAAGGTCATGTTCAATCTGATGCAAGCAGGAAGGGATATCAGCCGAAGGCAAATCAATCTTATTTATGACAGGAATAACGGTCAGGTTGTGTTCCATGGCCATAAACAGATTCGCAATGGTCTGCGCCTCGACCCCCTGGGATGCGTCAATAAGCAACAGGGCTCCCTCACAACTACTAATAGCCCGGGACACCTCATAGGAAAAATCCACATGGCCCGGAGTATCTACCAAATTCAGGGAATAGGACAAACCATCCTTACCTTGGTAAGGGATAGTGACCGCCTGACTCTTGATGGTTATGCCTCTTTCCCGTTCTATATCCATGTTGTCCAAAATCTGTTGCTGCATCGGACCGCGGGCAGTCACCAAACGGGCTTTCTCAATAAAACGGTCAGCCAAAGTGGATTTACCATGGTCAATATGAGCGATAATGCAAAAATTCCTTGTCAGTTCTGACTGTCTAGGCATACTCACTCTGGTTTACTCTCAGCCTGAACAGGTTCTTCCTGCTTTACAGGCGAGGCATCCTTGGTCGTTGCAGTCTCGGCGGCTTTGTCATCCTTGGGTTGCTCAACCAAAGAAGCGAACCCCAACAGCTGACGAACCTGAGAATCATCAAGGGTCTCTTGCTCGACCAAGGTAAGTGCAAGCTTATCCAACTGGTCCTTATGATCCTTGAGGATACCTCTTGTCTCAGCAAGCGCTCCCATGAGAATTTTCTCAACCGCTTCATCAATACGCTTGGCGGTAGCCTCGCTGTAATCCTTATGCTGGGTAATCTCTCTTCCTAGGAACAAGGGCTCATCTTCATTACCAAGATTTACAAATCCAAGCTCGCTCATACCCCATTCGGTCACCATACGGCGCGCCAGGTCGGTCGCCTGCTTGATATCATTGCTGGTTCCTGTGGTGGTCTCTCCATAGATGAGTTCCTCAGCCACAAAGCCACCCATGCATACCTTGATCCAATCGGTCAGCATCGAACGATTCTTGGTATACGGATCACGCTCAGGCAAACTTACCGTAAGTCCCAGGGCTCTGCCATGGGGAATAATGGTAACCTTGTGAAGCGGATCGAGATTATGCAAATAGTAATGAAGCAACGTATGACCTGCCTCATGATAGGCCGTGGCCTTTTTCTCTTTATCCGTCATCACATGGCTCTTGCGCGCGACTCCAAGCAGAATTTTATCCAGAGCCTGCTCCATATCATCCATGCTCACCGTAAGTTTATTTTCTCTGGCAGCAAACAAAGCCGCTTCATTTATTAGGTTTGCCAAATCGGCACCACTTGTCCCTGCAGTCCCTCGGGCAAGACGCTTCAAGTCCACATCAGCCTCAAGCTTTACAGGCTTGCAGTGGATTCTCAAGATAGCCTCACGTTCCTCGATATCAGGCAAATCCACCACTACTTGGCGATCAAAACGACCAGGACGAAGCAAGGCCGGATCCAGGACATCCGGACGGTTGGTCGCAGCCATGACGATGACTCCGGTGGTAGTCTCAAAACCATCCATCTCCACCAATATCTGGTTAAGGGTCTGCTCACGCTCATCGTTGCCACCCCCAAGTCCGCCTCCACGAGTCCGTCCAACTGCATCAAGCTCATCAATAAAAAGGATACAAGGAGAATGCTTGCGCGCCTGCTCGAACAAATCACGTACTCGGGCTGCTCCCATACCTACAAACATCTCAACAAAGTCAGAACCACTGGTATGGAAAAAGGATACTCCGCTTTCTCCCGCGACAGCCTTGGCCAGTAAGGTCTTGCCGGTTCCTGGAGGACCAACCAAGAGCACACCTCTTGGAATCTTGGCGCCGACCTTCGTGAAATGATCCGGATGCTTGAGGAACTCAACCACCTCCTCCAATTCATACTTCGCCTCTACTTGCCCAGCCACATCCGCGAAAGTGGTCTTCACATCAGAGTCCACGTATTCCTTGGCCTTGCTCTTGCCAAGGTTGCTCATCATCTTTCCATTGAGACCACTGCTTTGCCTATAAAGCATAACAGTGAAAATGATGAAAATCAGCCAAGG
>JBAXZS010000090.1:0-8707 GCA_041670175.1 Sphaerochaetaceae bacterium
GCTGGTACTGTTAAGTGTTATGGAAAGAAGCAGGTGGCGGATATACGGATTGTCAAAACGCTCAAGCACATCGCCCGCATATTTGACCAACATATCCTTGTCGCCATCCATTGACGGGATAATTTCCTCGAAAAGACCCTTTTTGATGAACTTGATCATGATTGGGTCCTCGATGCTGTCCCTGACGGTATCAAGCCCATATTGGAAAGCTGCAGGCACGAACATTGTGTGAGCACCATTGAGAATCCTCACCTTGCGTGTGCGGTAGAAACTCATATCATCGGTCCATACCACGTTCAGGCCGGCCTTGGTGAACGGCAATTCGTCCTCATGGGTGTTTTTATGGCATTCAATGACCCAAAGGTGGAAAATCTCAGCGCTATCAAGAAGATTATCCTTGTAGCCGAGTTCCTCACAGATCTTGTCGGCTTCCAATTTGGGATAACCCGGGACAATACGATCTACCAAGCTGTTGCAGAAATCACAGGCATTCTCCAGCCAATTCTTGAAATCCTTGTCCAGATTCCACTCCGTTGCATACAGCTCGACGATTTTCTTGAGATTGTCGCCATTCTTTTCAATCAGTTCACAAGGGATGAAGATGAGGCCCTTGGACATGTCGCCCTTGAAGGCCTGAAAACGATGATACAGGAAAGCGCAGACCTTTGCAGGGTAGGAGACCTGAGGTTTGTCCTCGAGCTTGTCACCCTCGTGATAGGAAATGCCCGCCTCGGTGGTGTTTGAGATGACGAAACGCAACGTATCACTTTCCGCAAGCGCCATATATTCCTCGTATTGCGTCGGATTATACGGATTCAGGCATTTCTTCACGCTGTTAATGGCACGATACTCAACTACCGGTTTGCCATTCTGCACGCCTCGAAGAACGGTGGTGTACAGGCCTTGCTGCTCGTTAATCATGTCACCCATGCCACGATCCAAAGGCTGGATAAGCACGATATTACCATTGAAGTCTGTTTTTTCGTTCAGATTATCAAACTGCCAATCAACAAAGGCTCTAAGGAAATTCCCCTCGCCATATTGCATAACCCTGACCGGACGATCCACCGGCTTCTTAACATCAATAATGCTTTTCATACCGAAGCTCCTTTCACAATTTTTATTTTATTATTCCTAAACAAGAAATGTCCCATAATGGCACAAATACTTTGTTGAAAAACAATGCCAAAAATAACAGGCAAGGCGGCTTGTGGAGTGAAGTAGTCGATTGCCAGGACCAAAGCTGCACTGATATTCCTTAAAGAGGAAGCGAACGTGATGGAAATCGAACTCTCTTTGTCAAGTTTGGATAGACGGCAAATTCCATAGGAAATAGGGAAGCCTACAGCAGCTAATATAGCACAAACCAACGCTATGGGAATATAGTTCCAGGAGGCGTTCCTTATCAGCTGGTCCGCAATCTGCGAGGTATTGATAATGATGACGAGAAGAAGGGCGGCCTTGCTGAAAGGTTTGAGGCAAGGGGTGATGTTCCTATTTACTTTTCCCTTTGATACTTGGTTGATCAGAATCCCTAAAAGAGAGGGAATGACCACCATCAAAGTCATGGAGCGCATCATTCCAAGACTGTCAATGGCAACTGATGTGTGGGTAAAGATCTTCATGGTCAAAGGAGTAAGCAACGGGGCAAGTAAGGTATCAAGCAAAAGGACAGTAAGGGAAATTGCTCCATTGCCTCCATATATATTGCTCCAAATGGAACCCACAACTGCTGTCGGAGTTGCTTTTAGCAGCATGTAACCACTCACCAAGTCCTTTTGCGTAGGGAAACAGAGTGAGGAAATCATCCAAGCGATACAAGGAAGAATGACATTGGCGCTTAAAAGAAATACAAGAACGAATTTTGGCCTCTTGAGGGTTTTCCTTACATCCTTGATTCCGATTCCTAGTGCTCCGCAAAAGGTCAGAAATCCAAATAACCAGGTAACGGAACTTTTCATCCATGAAATTCTGGAACCTAAAAGTAAACCAAGAATTACTCCGGAAGGCGTGACAATAGGCATAAACCTTTCAATTGTGTAGTTTAATGTCTTCATCTTTGGGGTAATTGCTTGAAAATGAAACATAGTTTCAATTGTAAACTCTCATATTTTTCATGTCAAGCTTTGTTTGAGTGTGATATAGTGAAAAGAACCATTCTGCTTTATTCTGCCGGAGGAGTTATTTGAAAAAGAGAATAGGTCTGGTCCTGGCTTCAATCCATACTGGTTCATCCAAGGGATTCTGGTCAGACATGGCTGCATTGGCGAAAGAACATGGCGATTCTCTTTTTGTGTTTCCCGGGGGGCGTCTGGATTGCCAGGATGAGTATGAATATCTCCGAAACAGTATCTATTCATTGGTCAATAAGCAAAATCTTGATGCTTTGGTGAGTTGGGGTTCCTCACTTGGGGGAAGTGCGAGCCTTGAGGAAGTAAGAGCCTTCCATGAGCGATTCGAGGAGATTCCTTATGTGACCTATTCACTCAAGCGTCCGGGGCATCCCGACATTGGCTTTGATGCCTATAGTGGGATGCAGGGAGTGCTGGCCCATTGTATTCTTCATCATGGCAGCAAGAGGATAGCCTTCCTTCGTGGACCGGAGAATCACCAGGGGGCCCAGGACAGATATCGGGCATACCTAGACACTCTCAAGCAATGTGGGTTGCCCATAGACGAGAAGTTGGTTACAGACCCTTTTGCCTGGCATGACGGCGCAAAAGCCTTCAAACAGCTGACAGAGGTACGAGGTCTGGTACCTGGCAAGGATTTTGATACTCTTTCCTGTAGTAGCGACATGATGATGTTTGCCGCAGGTAAGATTCTTGAAGAGCAAGGGTATTCCATTCCAGAGGACTTGAGGTTGGTTGGGTTCAATGATACGGAGGAGAGTCTTTTGCTGAAGGTTCCTTGCACGACAGTGCATATGCCTGTTCAGGAAATGGCTTCAATGTCCTATTCTATGGTCACCGATATTCTTGAGAAGAGCGGTAACGGGGATGCCGATATTCTTTTGCCTGCTCCTTTGGTCATTAGAGGTTCCTGTGGATGTCCCAATTCTCTTGGAAGCTATCAGAAAGCCAAGGAGCTGTTCACGAGCATCGAGGCGTTTTCTTCGTGGCTTGAGAAAACTTTTCCAGGGGAATATCCTCATTTGAAATTGTTGTTAGAAAAAAAAGAAGGAAAGCACATAGAGCAAATTTTTTATTCCTATTTGCGTAATGGAGGGGATGTCCTTTTAGCCGATGAGGCGATTAACTGGTATAGCGACTTCTTTGTGAAGGATTCCCAGTTGGATACGGAGTTACGAAAGATTCTTCTTCGCCAGAAAGACCTTGTGGACAGGGAGCATTCCTATGAGCTCCACCTTGAGAGTAAGAAATTGAATTCCTTGAAAAGCGCCTTGCTCTGCTCGAGAAGCATCAAGGGAATCAGCGAGATATGCAAGGACAACCTTCCCGCCTTGGGGATTGAGAGCTGTTATATTGTTCTCCATCAGGATAGCCAGAGCCTCTTTGTCGGAGGTTTTGATTCAAAGCATTATTATGAGGATTCCGTTTTTTTCTCCACTGTTCGCTTGCTTCCGGATTTTCTTGAGGGTTCTCTTCCTTGTGGTATTTATGTGGTGGAACCATTGTTCATGGAAAATCAGCCACTTGGATATCTTGTTGTGGAGACAAATTCCTACTCCGGTTCGCTTATTGAGGAACTGAGGACATCAATAAGTTCCGCCATCAAAGGGACACTGTTGTTGGATGCAGCCAACAGGGCCCGTGAGATGGCTGAGAGGGCGCAACGTACCCGTTCTGAGTTTCTTGCCAACATCAGTGAAGGCTTGCGCGATCCGTTGGAGGAGATACTCCTTCTTACCAGGGATAGTAACAAGAGAGTCCAAGTGAAGCAACAGATATCAAAGGCTAACCACTTGCTTGATCTGACCCTTAGCCAGACGGGCGCTTTGGAGCTGAATTACAAAGTGCTGTCTTTGAAGGAAGGTCTGCCTGTGGTGAAGCTCGATAAGGAACGGATGGACCAGCTCATTGCCTCAATCGAGGAGTCCATTGATGACGATGGAGGAAGACTTGAATTCAGTGCGGAGGTGACGGAAAAACATCTGGCCTTTACGCTCTCTTCTTCTGTTGTTTCATGGAAGGCTTCGCTTCATAGGCAGGATCCCGGTTTTAGCTTGGCAGAGAGATTAATTTTGATGCATGGAGGGAGTTTTGAATTGAGGGGGAACCAGGTGGTGATGGGATTACCTTGGCCTACCATTGGGAGCGAAGCCCCTATGGTTCATCCCCTTTCTGGCAATATTCCTTATTTCATCGGGGATGAGCCTTCTCAGATGCCCAAGCTATTTGATTCTTTGCAATATCTGAACAGCCAGGCTGTGGTGCAGGACCCCAAGGTTCTCGCATCTTGTTCTCTGATTGTGCTTGATGGTTCTCTTCGTTCTTTCCCGATGCAGCTTGCTTTCCATATGGTAAGCAATGATGTGATAGGGCAAAAGATTCCTGTGCTTTGTCTGAACTGCCCGCAAGGATATGACAGTATCGCAGATGCCTTGGAATCGGGCTATCGAGGAATTCGTTGCGGGGCTATCTTTACTTTCGGTCCTCTCCCTTCCGGATTGGAAAAACTTGGCATCCCTTCTGATTTCATAGCGCTCAAGGAATTGGCTCAATTTGAGAAGTTCTCGAAGCAACAAAGCCCTTCTTTATTAATATGCAGTGTCTTTGATGTTTCTTCCCTTATCGAGATACGGAAGCAAACACAAGTTCCTTTTTTAGTTGTGAGTGAGAAATTCGATAGCTCCCAAGTGGAAAAGATAGGACTGCTTCCCAAGGTCATTATTGCCAATAGCTGTGCGTGTGACAGTGATGAATTCATTGCAAGGCTTGCTAATATTCTTTGTGGAGAGGAAATTTTGCCTCCCCTCACCGGGGTGTTGGTCAAGCGGGCGGTCGCCTACCTGAACAAGTATGCCACCACTCAGATATCACGGTGGCAATTAGCGGAGGCCGTTAATGTGAGTGAGGACTATCTTACTCGGATATTCCGTAAGGAATTAGGCATCTCCCCTTGGGATTATCTAAACAGGTACCGGATCCATATCGCCACACAGTTATTACGGCAGACGTCGCTCACCATTAACGAAGTGGCAAGCCAAAGCGGTTTTCAGGATCAGGCTTATTTCTGCCGCGTGTTCAAGAAAACCCTTGGTTGCAATCCTGGAAAGATACGGCAGGGAGAGAAAAAATCCTCTTTGTAATCTGATTGTATCAATTGGTTTCTCATTCATTCTTTTTTACAAAAAGTCGGAAAAGTACAATAGACTCTCTGCATTTTCTATGATTGAAGGCATATGCTTTATCATACGAGGTAGGAGTATTGTATATGGAAATAGCAGCGAATCAGCCCAAACGACGGGGGAGGCTGATGCGGGAGATAATCCGGCACCGGAGCATCTACGGCATTCTGGTGGTGCCTCTGGCGTACTACATAGTGTTCAAGTACGTGCCGATTTTCAACGGGCAGATAGCGTTCAAGGACTACATGGCGCTGGACGGGGTGCTGGGCTCGAAGTGGATCGGGCTGGAGAATTTCCGGACGTTTATAAGGTCGTACTACTTTGTGGAGTTGCTGCGCAACACGTTGCTGTACAGTGTGGGGAAGCTGGTGTTCTGCCTGCCGCTGTCGATAGCGCTGGCGATCGGGCTGTACGAGTGCGTGCATCCGCGTCTGGGGAAGGTGGTGCAGACGCTGGCGTACCTGCCGCACTTTCTGTCGTGGGTTATCATGTACGGGATTCTTCTGGCGCTTCTGGCGCCTGGGGATGGGGTGCTGAACGACATAATCAAGCTGTGCGGAGGGAAGGGGGTGGACTTTCTCACGGACACGCGGGCGTTTCCCTGGATAGTGATACTCAGCGATGCGTGGAAGGAGATGGGATGGAGCGCGATCATCTTCATTGCGGCGCTGATGGGGATAGACCCGTCGCTGTTTGAGGCGGCGATGGTTGAGGGGGCGAACAGCTGGCAGAGGGTGAGGTATATCACGCTGCCATCGATTGCGCCGGTGATAGTGATAGTGGTGCTGTTGCGGCTGGGGACGATTTTGGACGCCGGGTTCAACCAGATATTCATGCTGTACAGCACGCCGGTGCTGAGCGTGGGGGACATCATCGACACGTGGGTGTACCGGCAGGGGCTTCTTGAGTTCCAGTTCGGCCTTGCGACGGCGGTGGGGCTGTTCAAGGGTGTGATCGGGTTTGTGCTGATTGTGGTGTCGAACCGGCTGGTGAGGCGCCTCGGCGGCTCGTCGCTGTACTAGGGGGGCGGGATGAGGAAGACAAGGAACGTGGTGGTGAGGCCCTCGGGTGCGGACCGGTCGTTCAATATAGTGGTGGATGTGTTCCTGTGGCTGATACTGGTGGTGATAGCGGTGCCGCTATGGAGCACGATCACGCTGAGCTTCAGGCCGAATGACTACATAGGGACGAACCTGGAGGGGATGTTCCTTCCCGTGTGGAAGTGGTCGACGGCGGCGTACAAGGCGCTGCTGGGGAACAACGGGTTCCTGATGGCGTTCCTGAACAGCGTGAAGATCCTTGTTGCGGGGGTTGCGACGGCGTTGCTGCTGACGATCCCCCTGGCGTACGTGCTGTCGATCAGGAGCCTTCCGGGGAGGAAGGTGCTGGCCTGGCTGGTGATTGTGCCGTACGTGTTCAACGTGGGGATGATCCCGTCGTACCTACTGGTGACGGGGCTGGGGTTGCAGGACCATCTGGCGGCGGTGTACCTGCCTGTGGCGGTGTCGACGTACAACTGCCTGATCATGCGCTCGTTCTTCGAGGGGATACCGACGGAGCTGAAGGAAAGCGCGAGGATAGACGGGGCGTCGGAGATGCAGGTGCTGCTGAGGGTGGTGCTGCCGTTGTCGAAGGCGATCATCCTGACAATCGGGCTGTTCTACGGGGTGTCGTTCTGGAATGATTTCTTCCATGCGATGCTGTACCTGAACAGCAACGATCTGCAGCCGTTGCCGATACTGCTGCGGAACATCCTGATGGCGAGCGGGATGAACGAGTACGTGGAGGTCAACGCCTTCGGGGATGCGCCGGTGTCGGCCATCAAGGCGGCCTCGGTGTTCATGAGCGCCATCCCTATGGTCATGGCCTATCCCTTCATCCAGAAGTACTTCACCAAGGGTACCCTGCTGGGCTCTGTAAAAGGATAACCCGGTTTGTAATATTGCAGAACGTATTGTGGTAATTCATGTAAGGAGGATTAACCATGAAGAAAAGTCTCAAGACTTTGATTGTGCTTCTCGTTTTGACTGCACTGCTCGTTCCTGTGTTTGCACAGGGAGGTACAGAATCGACAGCCAAACCTGTTGTGAGTGATCAGCCTGTAACCATCAACCTCTGGTATGGAGCGGCAATTACTGAAGCTGGCCCCCCCCCAGATGATTGGGCTGGGTTCAAGGTTATCAAGGATAAGCTCAATATTGATTTGAAATTGACTGCTCTTCCTTCTAACGAAAGCGATCAGGATGTGAAAGTCCAGGCTGCCGGAGCGGCGAACAACCTTCCTGACTTGTTCATGGTTCGTCGTGAGACCATGCTTCGTTTGATTAAGCAGGGGTTGCTTGCTCCAGTGGATGATCTCTATGCCAAGATGCCGAATCGCACCGCTAAGCATTATGATTCAGCTTCCAAGAACAACACCACTATCAATGGCCATTCCTATGGTTTTGCCGATCCCGGTTCAATTGCAAAGAACGAGGGTCTGCTGATTCGTAAGGACTGGTTGGATAAATTGGGGCTGAAGGTTCCTGCCACACTGGACGAACTGTACAATGTCATGGTTGCTTTCACCACTCAGGATCCTGATGGTAACGGAAAGAACGATACCTATGGCTATGGTGCTTTCCAGGAGATCAACACCTATGAAGAATGGCCTGGCCGTCGTTTGGAGCCGATCTTTGGAGCTTTCGGTGTCGAAGGAACTTGGAACATGACAACTGCCAATGCAGGTTTGAATGTTTTGAAACCAGAGTTCTATGATGCCATGGTATTCCTGAAAAAAATACAGGATGCAGGTGTTATTGATCCCAACTGGCTTGCTTATAAGAAAGATGACTTCCGTGCTGCTTGGAAACAGGGCCGTTTTGGCATCATGAGGGAGCAGAACGCTGCATACGCCGCTACTGCCAACTATGCGCCTTTCGACAAGAACTTCCCTACCGGTGAATGGATTGTCATCGATCCTCCTAAGGGGGCAAGTGGAAAGAGAAGTGTTGGCCCCTATACCGCCAACTTCCGTATCTATAGTATTTCTGCAAAGGCCGCCAAAGAAGGCAAGGCTGACAAGATTGCCCAGTTGCTGGAATGGATGTCCTCCGACGAAGGCTACTACCTACTTGGTTGGGGAACCGAGGGCGTGAACTACACCAAGGGTGCTGATGGTATTCCTGTAGCTGCCAACCTGCCTAATCCTGATTTGGCTTTCTCCGCACCTGGTGGACAGACTGTCACCCAGTTGCGCAATATGGTGTTCTACAATGGCGATGTCGAGCTTGGAAGCCGCTATCCGACTTACAAGACCGCGACCAGTGGTAAGACCATGTCCGCTCTTATTGTCATGCGTGATATGCAAAGTCGTGATTGGACCACCCAGATTGGTGCTGATATGTTGCCGGTTCC
>JBAXZS010000091.1:0-8690 GCA_041670175.1 Sphaerochaetaceae bacterium
ACACAGAAGCCCGCTGCTCATCCAAATTCACGGTTCACCGCTCCTGCCTGTCAGTGTCCATGTATTGCACCTGAGTGGGAAGATCCCGCTGGTGTTCCAATCAGCGCGATTCTGTTTGGTGGAAGAAGACCTAACACCATTCCGTTGGTACATATGAGTCATGATTGGAATCATGGTGTGTTCTTGGGGTCAATTGTTGGATCCGAGATCACCGCTGCCGCTCTTGATTTGAAAGTTGGGACCGTCCGTCGTGATCCGTTCGCCATGCTTCCGTTCTGCGGGTACAACATGGGCGATTATTTCCAGCATTGGATTAATATTGGCAAGAATGCTCCTGATAAAAAGAAATTGCCAAGGATTTTCTACGTCAACTGGTTCCGTAAGGACAGCGATGGTCACTTTATGTGGCCGGGCTATGGTGATAACAGCCGTGTGTTGAAGTGGATTTTCCAGTGTTGCGAGGGAACCGCCAAGACTGTTGATACTCCTATTGGTGTCATGCCTGCCGTCGAGGGCTTTGATAAGCCTGATTCTGTAAGCGATGAGACCATGAAGACTCTGTTGAGTGTTGATGTTGATGGATGGCTTAAGGAAGTCGAGGATATTCGCACCAACCACTATCCAAAGTTTGGTTCTCACCTTCCGAAGGAGCTTGCTGCTTTCCTGGATACTCTTGAGTCGAATCTCAAGGCCGCTAAGAAAGACAAGAGCTGCTGTGGTTGCCACAAATAGTATTTCTGAACAAACAATTGACGGCCCATCCGAAAGGACGGGCCGTTTTGTTGTTGCATAATGTTTGATTTTTTCTTTTGTTTTTTGAGAAAGTACGAATAAGTATCTTCACATTCTTCATAATCCATCATAGAATTTAGAGACTTCCAAATAAAGTCAAATCACCCTAATAGTCAAGGAGCCCTTTTATGGACACTAAGCCTCTCTATGGCCCTGCTGACAAACCTCCTGTAAGCCAGTGGATTCCGTTGAGCATTCAGCATGTGTTTGCTATGTTTGGAGCAACAATTCTTGTTCCAATTCTTACCGGACTTAATATCAATACCGCCTTGTTCACTGCTGGTACTGGTACCCTTATTTACATCCTGCTTACCCAGGCGAAGGTACCAGTATTCCTTGGTTCTTCGTTTGCCTTTATCCCGGCTTTGGTAGGTATCAGCGCAGCGTATGGCCTGCCTTATGCGATGGGGGGCGCCTTCTTCAGCGGTGTCCTGTATTTGATAGTTGCGGCAATCATCCGTAGGAGTGGTCCTGCCTGGTTGAACAAAGCTCTGCCTCCGGTAGTCATAGGTTCCGTCATTGTGGTCATCGGCTTGAACCTGGCACCGACGGCCATGAATATGGCAATGTACAATGCAGAGGGGGATTATTCCTTGGTCTGTTTCTCCATTGCTCTTGTCACTTTGTCGGTCACGATACTGTTCAATATTTTCGGCAAGGGGTTCTTTTCCATCATTCCAATCTTGTTTGGTCTTGCCGCCGGATACTTGTTCACCTTGGTCATGGGGCTTTTCTTTCCTGCTTATCATCTTTTGAATTTTGCAGGTGTGGTTTCCGCCTCTTGGTTCGGTCTTCCACACTTCGCTTTCCCAAAGTTCGCTTTGGTTCCAATCCTGACCTTTGTCATTGTCTCGTTCGCTACAATCTGTGAACATCTGGGTGACACCTTGACCGTTTCCAAGGTTGTGGGAAAGGACTTCTATGTGAATCCAGGCCTTCATAGGACTCTTGCAGGTGATGGACTTGCCACCTTATGGGCTTCTTTCTGGGGTGGACCACCGAACACCACGTATGGTGAGAACATCGGGGTTCTGGCTTTGACCCGGGTGTTTAGCGTCTGGGTGACCGGAGGAGCTGCGGTCATTGCGGTATTCCTTTCGTTCTTCCCTAAGTTTGGGGCGCTCATCCATACCATCCCGAATCCTGTGCTTGGAGGTATCTCCATGTTGCTGTTCGGCATAATCGCTTCCAGTGGTCTGAGAACCTTGGTCGAGAGTGGGGTCGACTATCAGGACAAGCGTAATTTGACCATCAGCAGTGTCATCCTGGTAATAGGTATCGGGGGTGGCTTGCTGAGATTCCCCATGGGACAGCATGTGGATTTTTCCTTGGAAAGCGTCGCCTTGTCCACATTGGTCGGTATTATCCTGAATCTGGTGATTCCTGCTACGAAGAAAGAGAAATAGAATTCACAATCATGGAAAGGACAGCCCTTGGAGTTTTTATTCCCCGGGCTGTTTTTTCTTTATTGAAGACAAGAAGGAATTAGGATAGGATAGGCACATGAATGCATCAGGGTTATTAGCTGCCGGTTTGATCATCCCTTTCAGCGGGACTGCTCTTGGAGCTGCAATGGTCTTTCTTATGAAGAAAGAGATCAATATTCAGGTCCAGAGGTTTCTTCTGGGTTTTTCCTCTGGAGTGATGATAGCGGCTTCTGTTTGGTCTCTTTTGATTCCTGCTATAGACTTGGCACAAAAGCAGGGACAGGTGTCCTGGCTTGTGGTTTCTATTGGTTTTTTGATAGGTATCTTTTTTTTACTGCTTCTTGACACGGTGATTCCCCACCTTCATATCGGTGCCAGCAAGCCTGAGGGCATAAGTTCCAAGCTGGAGCGTTCAACGATGCTGGTCTTGGCTGTGACCTTGCATAACATTCCTGAGGGTATGTCAGTGGGAGTGGTCATTGCTGGTGTTCTCTCTGGAAAAACTGATATGTCAATGTATGGCGCCTTGGCTCTTTGTATCGGTATTGCCTTGCAGAATTTTCCTGAGGGTGCGATTATCTCGATGCCCTTGCGAAGTAACGGGGTCTCCAAGACGAAATCGTTCATATACGGAACTCTTTCCGGTGCGGTGGAGCCCGTAGGCGCATTCCTCACCATCTTGCTCACTTCCTGGGTTGTCCCTTTGCTTTCCTATATCCTTGCCTTCGCGGCGGGGGCAATGATTTATGTCGTTGTGGAAGAACTGATTCCTGAAGCCCAAAGAGGGGAGCATTCCAATATCGGGACGATTGGAGTGGCGCTTGGGTTCGTTCTGATGATGATACTGGACATAGCACTGGGTTAGGGGGAGTCTCGTTATCAAATGTGTTTAATTTCCTCATAGGTTCTTGGATATGATTTTCTTCATAGTCAGGATTACCAAGAGAAAAATCACTCCCAGAAGTACAATGGTTCCACCTGGTTTCACTCCGGCATAGAAAGACAGGAACAAACCGCTCACCGTAAAGAGAACGGCAAAACCAATTGAGAAGAGGATTGTTTGTTTATAGCTTTTCCCAAATTGCATGGCACAGGCTACCGGCACGACCATCAGGGAGGATACTATAAGTGCCCCTACCGTCCTTGATGCGATTGAAACGGTTATGGCGGTCAACACTGTGAAGATGAAATTGATGGTTTTTACCGGAATCCCTGCAAGTCTTGCGGAATTTTCATCGAAGGTAATAAAAAACAATTCCTTATAGAGCAGAAGAAAAGAACCCAATACGATACCACTTATGCAAATGACCAGAGTCAATTCAAAATCACTGATTGCCACAATGCTGCCAAACAGGAAGCTATTGAAACTGGCAGGATTTTTGACAAATCCCGAGAGAACACCTGCAAGGCCAACTCCCGCCGACATGATGATGGCAATGGACATCTCCGCATATCTCGGGATTTTTTTTCTGATGAGTTCTATCCCCAATGCGGCGAGGATACAGGCAGCTATTGCACCTAGGATAGGATTGATTCCCATGATGAGTCCTCCGGCAACTCCTGCCAGGGCAGTATGGGAGAGGGCATCCCCCATCATGGAAAGCCGCTTTAAAACCACAATGATGCCGATGCAGGGAATGATGATAGCTAGCAGAACTCCGACAATGAAGGCCCTATGCATGAATTCATACGCAAAAATCGCCAAAGGACTCCTTCCTTTCCTGCTTCCATTGCAGGCCTTTCGGGACAAAGGGCCTAAAGATAGTTGCATCCGTCCCCGTTGATTGTTGACTGTCCAGTTCCACAAGGGTACCTCTTTCAAGACTCAAGGTGCGGGAGGAATACACAGAGATTCTTTCGATATCGTGGGTCGCCATGACAATGGTAAGTCCTGTTTCCCTGTTTAATTTCGCCAGGAATTCGTATAGAGTCTTTAGGGTTTTTGTATCAACTCCTGTCCCCGGCTCGTCAAGTATCATGAGTTTTGGTTTGTTCACGATCACTCGGGCAAGCATCACCCGCTGTTGCTGACCTCCTGAAAGATTTCCGATTAGATGCTTGGCATAGTTTTCCATTCCAACTTGCTGGAGTGCCTCTTTTGTTTGTTCCTTATCAGCCTTTTGGGGGAAGTGGAACAAGCCGATCTGTGAAAATAGGTTTGCCTGCACGATTTCCTCAACGGTAGCCGGGAAGTTCGCCTTTGATGCAAAGCCGTTCTGAGGGACATATCCGATGCTTGGCCAGTTTCTGAATTGCCTGATATCCTGTCCAAACAATCTGATGGTTCCTTTTGAAGGGGTGAGTTCACCAAGTAACAGACGGAATAACGTGCTTTTCCCCGCCCCGTTGCCTCCGATGAGCGCAACAAAATCACCAGGCAGGATGGAGAAGCCGATTTTTGATAAAATCGGCTCACTCCCATACCTGAATTCAAGTTGTGCGACTTCAAGTATATTTGGTGTCATAAAGTTCTTATTCCAAAGCCGTTTTTAAGGTCTGGAGATTTTGACGCATTACCGAGAAATAATCCTCTCCTGCAGCCTGCTGAGTATCACTGAGCCCTTCAAGGGGGTTGAGGACTTCTGTCTTCGCTCCGATGGCTTTTGCGATGGTCTGCGCTACCTTGGGACTTATCAGTTCCTCGAAGAAAATGACATTGACTTTATGGCTTTTGGCAAAATCTATGATTTCGGCCATTCGTGCGGGATCGGGTTCTGAATCGGGGGATAGTCCTTCAATGGGAATCTGATTCAGCCCATAGGCGGCACAGAGATAGCCGAAGGCCTGGTGGGCAACGATGATGTCCTTGTTCGGAAGCGGGGCAAGAGTATCGTGGAATTCTTTGTCCAAAGTATCGAACTTGGCGGAATAGACGGCAAAGTTTTTCTCATAGTAGTCCTTGTTCGCAGGGTCAGCCTGGATGAAAGCCTCTTTGATGTTTTCCATCTCACTTTTTGCGTTGAGAGGACTAAGCCAGACATGTGGGTCATAGGAACTCTCTCCGCTTTTGGCAGAAGCCTCTTCTCCTTCCTCAGGACTGCCTTCTCTTAAGCTAACTCCTTTTGAAGCCTCCACGGCAATTAATTTCTTGTTTTGCAGGGAAGCCAGAACAACTTCAGCCCAGTGTTCCATACCGGCTCCATTGTAAATGAAGACATCCGCCTTTTCCAAGTTGGTGATATCAGTGGTGGCTGGCTCCCAGTCATGAGGTTCCGTGCCAGAGGGAATCATGTTGGTGACCTGTACCTTATCTCCACCGATTTTTGAAGCAAAATCGTACATTGGATAGAAACTTGCAAAGACTGACAGTTTGTGTGGCTGTTCTTTTCCGGTTCCTGAAGATGTTGCGGTTTTATCCTTTTGTTGGTTGCATCCTGTAAGTAGGAGCAATACCAATACTATACAGAAAAATATGGGTGATTTTCTTTTCATCTCAATCCTCTTCCTTATCTCTATGGTTCACCAGTAGAAAAGGGGCCCCTTATCTAAAATGCAAATCATTTGCATTTTATAATAGCTTTGGGCAAACTTTGTGTCAATCCATTTCAAAAGAGATATGAAGAATCCTTGTCGGAGCGGATAAGACAAGAGGAAGGAAGGTTGGAGTCAGAACTTAGAAATTTTGACAGGGCATATATGCAAGGAGAATTATCTTATTTTTAGGGAAATATATAACTCAAATGATTGGAAAAAGAACAGACAACTTCATCTTTGAGTATCACTTTCAATGTAAATTCACTGTTAGGAAATCAGCGTAATACAATCTCAATTTCTTTTAATTATCGTTATTACATTCATACAAGAATCCAACGAACAGGTTGTGGTAAAGATGGGATCAAATCGAATAAAGGAACTGCAGGAGTAAAAGAAAGGGAATTTATTGTCGTCCAAGGAAGAAATGGACAAGTAGGCAGGCCTAATTTAGCGATTTTTGGTTCGACTTTGAGTCAAGGCCTGTCTGTGATTTCAAACGAAGGAGAAAAAATGCTGTAGGAGGACCCTTGATTGGTGGTAACCAACAAAGTGTTTGAATGTCGAGAAATTGACCTAATATCTGTTTGGTTTTTTGATAATATTAATAATGTTTACGCTAAGACCAGGTTTTGAACAGTAGCTAAAAAAATAAGGAATGTTTGCTACCCTATACCAAGGAGCGAACAGCAGGGGAAGGCACAGAAAGGGTCTCATCCTTTTTCAGGATCAGTTTCAAAGGTAAGTCCAAGGACGCATATTTCGTACCAACTGAGGCTCAAAAACTGACTTTCGAGGCCCTTTGAGTTGAGGTTCCTGTCAGCGATTCAGGCTCGTGCTAAACCTTGCGCGAGACTTTCAATGTTAGGACTGTTTATCAGTTTGCTGGTGCTTATGTCTTAAAAAAGAGAAGGGAAGTGCTTCTGTTGTGGTCCCTCAGTAAATAAACATCAATCTCTGTACCTACATCTGCTCACAAATGACTATTGCTCTTCCTTAACAAGTACATAATGCGTACTACGCCCTTGTCCCTCCTGACGCAGAAGTCCCTTTTCTACCAGATCCTTCAGTTCTCTTCCTGCGGTATCCTGAGAAACCTTACATATTCTTGCCCATTTTGACGACGTCAGATTCCCTTTGAAATCATCCAGAAACAGCTGGAGCATCTTTCTCTGATTTTCCCCTAACGAATACTGTGCCGATTTGCGCCAGAACCATGCCTTCTGTAAGACTGTATCGACAACACTCTCGGAATCCTTGATCGCCAGCTCAAGGCAATGCAGGAACCAGACAAGCCATGCCGTTATGTCCAATGAGCTCTTTTGGGTCTTTTCAAGGATATGGTAATAATCGTTCTTCTGTTTCTGGATTTGGACAGACATGCTGTAGAATCTGTAGGAGGATTGGTCCGCACGACACAACAGCATATCCGTTAGGGCCCGTGTGATGCGTCCGTTCCCATCCTCAAACGGATGGATTGTTACAAACCAAAGATGGGCGATTGCAGCCTTTATGAAAGGAATTTCATTGTCGGTCCCATTGAACCATACAAGAAAGTCGGAAAGAGCGGAAGATACAGTCTTTGCTGGAGGAGCCTGGAAATGGACACGTTCCATCGGACCTGAGAATTGGGAAACCACTTGCATGGGTCCTTCTGTATCCGTACGTAATTGCCCCACGGCTATCCTACGAATTCCGCTGAAACCGGTCGGAAACAAGGCTCCATGCCAACGGTACAACCGTTCCTCTGACATGGCTTCTTGATAGTTCTGAAAAGCATCAAACATCATTTCAACAACCCCCTCGACATGATGGTCCATAGGATTCGATGAATTGAAAGAGATATTTAGATGACGGGCTACCGACGATTGAACCTGCTCATAATCCAGATGTTCTCCCTCTATTTCACTTGAGGTAATGACATTCTGCGTTACAACATGCCAAGAGGATTCTCGTTGCAGGTCGAAACCAAGTTCTTTCATACGTCCCAGTACTCGTCCCTGTTGGAATGTCACCGCAGAAAGAGGGGCAAGGAGTTCCTCCTTCTTCCAAATAAAATGAGGCCATCCTCTGTGTTCGTATATATACATAATATAATCTCCGCAAATACTGCGTAGATTATATGGCGTTTTCTCCGCAAAAGCAACAAGTATCTATGTGAGGTTCACCAAGAAGGGGGTTCTTTGAGGTAACAATAAGGAAATCTCTGTTGTCAATCTCTTCGTCTATGTAAGGTAGAAAATAGTAACTGGGCAAGGTCAGGGCAACGAATATCTTGAATAAAGAGTCCCTATCGCGGATAGCTTCAAAATTTCTATCAAAGTGTGATACTCTATTAAGCAGGGTAGAAACCCGATTTATTAAGGGCATACCACTGTGAAATAGTCTTTTCTGGTTTTGCTTACAATAACAACAAGATTTCTTTTGCAAATTCCAATGCCGCAGAGCCATAAGCTGTAATTATGAGAGAATCACAGGCAGCCTGTTTCTCAATGAAATTCTATTCCCGGAATGCTTAATTTGATTCAAGTATCCATTCTCGGCCATAAAATTAACTGCATTGCAAATGGTCCCCACTGGAATGTGACTTTTGACGGCATACTCGACAACTGGTAATACGGCATTGTTTCTCGTATTTCAAATTGATTATACCAGGTCCTATCAGACCCACAAAGCACTTGCCAAAGGATAGGGTTTGATGTCGATGGTACCAGTGACTTGGTCGATATGCAGAATCTGTACGATACGGCTTATCAAACACTAGATTCGGTTCCCCCATCTCCTTTGCCCTGTTGGCATACCAGAAGACAATGCGGTGGTTACTCTTTATTCACAATAATCCGGTACCCTTGGAGAGTGGATACCTTTTGGTTGAGGCCCCTTTCCTCTTTGCTTCGATATTGTGTACTATGATACGTATGTATTCGTATTTTTTGCTTGATTCTGATGAATTATTCAACACACAAGTCGCCCAATGGAAACAGAAGGGGATTACTTCTC
>JBAXZS010000092.1:0-8655 GCA_041670175.1 Sphaerochaetaceae bacterium
GAAACTCAATTATTGAGAAAAAGCGTGGTGTGTCTACTTTTGTAAAAGAAAAATAAGCCTAAAAATCGCCCATGTCTACTTTGGAAAAATGAATAAGAAAATTAAAACTTTTGGTGTCTACTTTTATTGACAGCTACAGCTACAATCGATGTTTTTTGATATAAACGGACAAAATAGTGTAAATTAATGTAAAAAAACGGACAAAATAGTATGATTTCATATTGTAAAGACGGATATTCCATGAGAAAATATCTTGAAAGGGAAGCTTTTTGTGATGTTAACCAGAAAAATTGAAAATGAGTTGTCTCGCTTTTATCATTCCTCCGAAAAGAAAGCACTGTTGATTACTGGTGCAAGACAGGTCGGTAAAACATACAGCATTCGGGCCTCTGGCAAGCAAGTATTCAAGTCTTTTGTCGAGATTAATTTTCTTGAAAACACCATGGCTTGCACTTTATTCGAGAAGGCAAAGACCAGTAAGGATTTGTTGCTTCGTTTGTCTGCCATCGCGAATAAGTCGATGATTCCCGGCGAGACGCTGATATTCCTTGATGAAGTGCAGGAATGCAAGGAAATCGTGACAGCAATCAAGTTTTTGGTTGAGGAGGGAAGTTATCGTTATGTTCTTAGTGGTTCGTTGCTTGGAGTGGATTTGAAGGATATCCGCTCCGTACCTGTAGGCTATATGGACATTCTGGAGATGTACCCTTTGGATTTTGAAGAATTTGCGTTGGCGAATCAAGTGTCCCCAATGGTAATTGACGCACTTCGAAAAGCCTATAAGGACAGGACAGTGGTTGACCCTGTTGTCCATGAGAAAATGATGGATTTGTTTCGTCTTTATTTGATTGTCGGAGGGATGCCTGCTGCGGTCAATAACTATCTGTCAACCAACAACCTGAAAGAGGTCGCACGCGTGCAACGGAGCATCCTTTCCCTGTATAAAATGGACATTGCAAAATACGACCCTGAAAACAAACTTTATTTGGAGGATATATTTGATTTGATACCCAGTGAACTGAATAGCAAGAACAAGCGTTTCATATTGAAGAAACTGAATGAGAACTTCAAGTTCACTCGCTATAGTAACAGTTTTCTTTGGCTGAGAGATGCAGGCGTTGCACTGCCGACCTTTTGTGTAAAGGAACCCACTGTGCCGCTGTTGCTGACAAAATGCTCCAATCTGTTTAAACTTTTTCTTTCCGATGTGGGATTACTGGCTTCAATGTATATGGACGATATTCAGCTTAAAATCCTGAATCACGAAAAGGACATTAATTTTGGTTCTGTATATGAGAATGCTGCTGCTCAGGAATTAAAGGCTCATGGCTTTGATCTTTATTACTTCAACAGCAACAAGCTGGGTGAGCTTGATTTCTTGATTGAGAGAGAAGGATCAGTCCTGCCAATCGAAATCAAGTCAGGCAAGGATTTTTCAAAACATGCAGCACTAGACAATATACTTGATAGTCCCAATTATCCCATCCCTGAGGCTTTTGTTTTTTACAATGGCAATGTCCGGCAAGGGGAAAAGATTATCTATTATCCCATTTATATGTTGATGTTTGTTGAGAAGCCTGATTTGACTCAGGACCTTGTATATAAGATTAACCTTGATGTTTTGAAATGAGGGAATAGAGTACAGAATTATTTCAGAAGAGATTTCATAAAGAGAATCTCTGAGATTGCTTGAGTATTACACAATTAAATTCAACGACCCCAGAAATAGTAAGAAAAGTCATACCATAGATAGGTATTCTGCAAATGAGGCTGTAAGGGGTTTCCATCCTGAGGTTTCCGGTGCAATGTTGTCAAGGATGCTGCCAAGGGGTGGACAAAGCCTCCTGTACTCACAAGGCTTACCTGCCAAAAGCTCTTCCTTTTTGATCAAGGCCTTGTAGCGGGCATATGAGCGTTCGGAGATCTCCGCTGCGTGAAGCACATACTTCCTGTGGTAGTCCTGATGCCCGATGAGTGTCATTATGATGTGGTGGGCCTTGAGCCGTTTGCGAATTTCAGTGTCGACCAGCCTCTCGAGGACCTTTGCGTGGCCAAATTCCACCAACTCGATGTACACCGAATCCCCTTTCTTCTTCCGGACTATCTTCCCTGGTGCATCAGGGACCTTAGCGTCTATGAATATGAGTAAGGATTAATTTTTAGTAGCACAAACCTTGGGAAGTCCACAGTAAGGGTAAGTCTCTGTTTCCCGGCAAGATTATACTAGTTAGACAACTGTCTTTCGCTCCACTAACAAGCAAGGAAATAAATGGCGGCCTCCAAATTTTTTCCGAGAAGCCTTATCACTATTTAAATAGGCAAATGCACAATCAATCATCTCTATGGTTGGAAGCTGCATGGTCGTAAGATTGTAGCTGGCCCAACTCCCTTGTTCAATGTTGTCGACACCAACAACGGAAATATCCTGAGGTATCGAATAGCCACTATGTTCCCGTATCTCATCAATAATACCCATCGCCATTAAATCATTCGCTGCAAATATCGCAACAGGAAACGTCATTTTTCTCTCAAGAAGTCGTTGCGCCGCAAGAACTCCTCCCTTGTAAGTGTAATCACCACAAATGTTCTGGCAGGAAACGCCCCATTCCCTCAGGCGTCCAACATATCCCTTTTGGCGATTCTCACTGCTCGACTTCTCAGGATTTCCTGTCACGTATACAAATTGCAAGAATCGTTTTTTTGAAAAAAAGTAGTCGGCAATTGCTCTCCCACAAGAAACATCATCACTTGCCACAGAACAATAATGATCGGAGAAATTCTGCCGGTTGATCATCACCACAGGCAGGGAGAGGGGAATCTCCTTCTCTGTAAGTTGCTGGGACAACAAAGCTGAGGCAACGACCAACCCATCGACACGGAAACTTTGTGCTTCCTGAAGAAGCTGTAACGCACTTTCATTCGCTCTTGGGGGCAATAACAGTACCTTTTTCTCATTATTCGCCAATTTCTCAGCAAGTTTATGGACAAAGGAAACGTAAAACGGGTTTTCAAAATCTTCGATGACCGCTCCAATAACATTTGTCCTGCTTGACACCAAGGATTTGGCTATTGCATTTGGGGTGTAATCCATTTTCTTTGCAACTTCAAGTATTTTCCCTCTAGTTTGAGAATCAACTTTATCAGGACAATTGAAAGTTCGGGAGACAGTTGCTTGCGATACTCCCGCTATCTTTGCAATATCACGTGAAGTCACGATCTTTTCACCACACATGGACATCCCCTATACGTCA
The DNA here is from genome assembly GCA_041670175.1 of Sphaerochaetaceae bacterium. Lineage (GTDB taxonomy): Bacteria > Spirochaetota > Spirochaetia > Sphaerochaetales > Sphaerochaetaceae > JBAXZS01. The sequence continues at coordinate 3,252 of JBAXZS010000092.1, forward strand.
TTGTATTATACGACAAAGAGTAAACAAAGGTCACGTTCTTTTTCCTCCACTCGTTTACCAAATTCCGTATTGTTTTTTTATTTAATCACGGAATTGGGCAAGAATCTCCTCTTTGGTTATCAACTCACCTTCATGTTCCTTGATATACTGCTGAGTAAGCTTTCTTGCATGCGCGTTTTCTTCAGCCATTTTCTTCTCATTCCTAAAAACTGAAGCTCCTAAAGCAAGTAATTGATTTTGAAGCTCTCCCACATCCAGATCTCGCGGCTCCTCATGAGCCAACGCGCTTAAAGCTGCAGCCGCCCCTGCCGCCTGCCCTATTCCCATGACCCCACCTTGGGTCCTATAGGAACCATGGGCTTCACTTGTTCCGGAAATGCACCGGCCTGAAAGCACCAAGCCATCGATATGGCGAGGGACAAGACAACGATAGGGAATGTCGTAGGTGTCCTTCAAGACTTGCCATACACTTCCCTTGCCATACCCGGATCCACCTTCTGGGTTATGAAGATCAATGGGGAAGTACCCACGACTGACCACATCTGGAAACTTCCTCCCTTCTGCTGCATCCTGCCCAGTGAGAGTATAGCAGCCCTCGATATGCCTTGACTCCCTCACTCCAACTGATGAGTTTGTGATACAAACAAACGCATGTTCGAAACCTGGAACATATTTGATCATAAATTCAGAAACAGAATCTATCTGGTTCCGCCCTTCCAGTTCCTGTTTGGTTAACCCCTCTGCGGAAAGAGGATCCCCGCCACATATTCTCGTGGAATTGAAATCAATCGTATTGGGATGAATACCATTGAGTAACAGAATAGAATCCCTTCCAAAATGCAAGTCTCCTGCCTCAACAGCTTTTCTGACCAATGAATTAAATCCTTGTGCTACAAAATAATGTTGATTGAATCTTGGAGAAAATTCGCGAAGTGGCACGCAATCTGTATAAAATTCAAAGTCCTCGATGTTCTTCTTGATGTATTGGAGCAACCGATTATTATCGACATTTGCCATCTCAAACATGGAAGAGGAGGGAGACATCTGATGGGTCTTTGCATTTCCTATGACATAGTTTTCGCCTGCACGCACGGCCACATCTCCATCACCTGTCGCATCAACAACAACAGATGCCTTGAATTGCGTCAATGAGCCATCCTTGCCCATCACGACAATCCCCAATACCTTGTTGCGCTCCACAATGACTTTTTGGAGGAACACATGATATAAAATATCCACACCAAGTTCTTCAAGCATTTTTGCAGCGACATATTTATATTTCTCCCGGTCATAATAACCAAGGGAATCACCGCTTCCAAAGGAATCAATGGTCTTCATATGCCCTGTACTTCCGTTCTCCTTCACCATTCGATCCATGAACGCTTGTGGCAGTCCATTGATTACCTGTTCATCCTTGAAATGAAAAGGAGAAATGGGTCCCAGCACACTTGCAGTGGCAGCTCCCCCAAGAAATCCCTGACCTTCAACAAGCAAGGTACTTGCTCCAAGCTTGCCGGAAGCCATTGCGGACATAATGCCCGCAGGACCTCCTCCAACAACAACGACATCGTAGATTTGTTTCACAGTTTTCTTCCTATAATCCTCTCTTTGGAGGATTGCTCCTCCAAAAGAGAAGGTATCTTATGCTTATGAAAATGAGAGCGATTAATGCTTCTTGCCATTATACCAATTGGCTACTTCATCCAACTGTGTCCTCGCATCCCCTCCATGGAAAACGACCTTCTGAACAGCTTGAGCCAGTTTGGAAGAAAGTTCTGAATAGTCAGCTGGGAAAAACACGATGGAACCGGTTTTTGCATACTCACTCCACATTTGCATATCGTTGAACGTGGGCATGGCCTTGATTTCAGGATTATCGTACACGGAAGTCCTGACCGGAAGACAATTTGCCTTGACCCACTTCATCTGATTCTCTGTGGAATAGAAGTATTTGATGAAATCGAATGACATTTCAGGATCCTGAGCAAATTTACCAATGGCCAGTGTCTGGCCAGCGACATATGCGGGAGCGGGAGAAGCCGAAGTAATACCAGGAATAGGAGCACAAGAAAATTCATCGACCAAAGCGGATGTACGGATGGTGGATGCTCTTTGGGTTCCAATATTACCTGCATAAATGGTCCCACTCTTATAGCCATCAACCAAATCGTCATACATCATGCTCATTGAGGTATTGTTCATACTTCCAGAAGTGACCAGGGACTTGATATATTCGACAACTTTGACTCCTGCATCAGAATTGAACACGGCTTTTCCGTTCGCATCAAGAAATTCTCCGCCTGCACTACGGATCCAAGGAATAAAGGTCTCCATAAGACCAGTTCCATTGCTCCCTTCGCCCAGAGCCACCGCAAATCCAAGACCTTTCTTGTCTGAGGCTGTGGCTCCCATGTCCCTCAATTCGTCCCAGTTAGAGGGAACCTTGTTGAAAATATCATTACGATACCACATGACCGTTGCACGGCTTTCCCATGGAAGAGAATAGATTTCTCCATCACTTTGGGTCAGTTTTGCAACAGAGTGAATATAATCCGGCATACTTGCGATAAAAGGAACCGCAAATTCCGTCATTGGCTGTACGGTCCCAGCCCCGAGGTGCATTCTCAACTGATCTGAGAACACATTGATAATATCTGGTCCCGTGCCACTTGCTGCGGCTTGTATAACCTGAGACTCAAATCTGCTCCAATGGATACTTTCAACTTCAACCTTGTTCCCGTACTGATTGGTTGAATTGTATTCATCAACAATGTTCTTCAGGACCACACAACGGGGGTCCTCTGTTGAAGTGGGATCAAGAAAAATCCAGAACTTCATCGTCAAACCACCTTTTTTTACCTCAGTAGAAGCGGCTGTCTTCTCATTTTGTCCACTTGCAAATGCAAATGAGCAGCACATCAACGTCAGTAATAAAACGACCCATACTTTTTTCATTTTTTTCTCCTTATTTGAAATGAAACTAGCCTTTTACAGCTCCAGCAGCCATTCCTGAAACAAATTTACTCTGGAGACAGACAAACAACATGATAATGGGAACAATGGAAATCATTACGGCAGCCATTAGTTGTCCCCACTGAATACCGTACTGTGATATATACTGATACAATCCAACCGAAAGCATCCTGATCTCATTCTTTGTAGTGAAGGAGAAAGAAACCAAGAAATCATTCCAGATGTATACGGCAGACAACAACGAAGCAGAGATAATTCCTGGTTGCGAAAGAGGAAGGATCAATCGATAAAACGTTGCAGGTTTTGAACATCCGTCGATAATTCCAGCCTCAACAATTTCCCTTGGAAGCTTTTTGAAGAATCCCTGGAGAATTCAAGTAAGAACAGGCGCCCTCCATGCAGCATAGATGATGATTAAGACTGAACGAGTGTTATACAAGCCGACCTTCACCATCATCATGTAAAGTGGGACCAACAAGGCAACAGGAGGAATCATGCTAGTCATCAGAATGATGAACATGATTTTTTTCTTGCCACGAATGTCAAAATGAGTAACCGCATAGGCAGCATGAGCAGCGACCATTGTGGTGATGAGAATCCCCACTCCTGTAACTAAAATACTATTGAAGAAATACCTGAGGAAATCGGATTGAAACAGGACCTTGTAGTAGTTAGACCAAGTCGCCTCAGTAGGAAAAACCCTCGGAGGATACAGCGTCAATTCAGAATCTGGCTTTATTGACGTGCAGAAAGCCCACAGGACAGGAAACAAGGTGGTTAACGCACAACCAGCCAACACAAGTATGGTCACTCCATCAAGAACTGGACTGAATTGAAGTCTATTTGTGTTTTTCATACCCAGTCCTCCATGCCCTTGCTCAAAAGATTGATATAAAACAAACTGAACACTACATTCATCAAGAAAATCACCACACTATATGACGAAGCCAATCCAAGGTGCCAGAAATCAAATCCATTGCGGAATGCGGCAACGCTTAGCGTCTGCGTAGAACCTAGCGGGCCACCGGCGGTCAAGACATAAATAAGAGTAACCATGTTGAAATATTCCATGCTCTGCATTACCAATGAAGTAATAAGGGTGGGTTTAATCATTGGCAATGTTATAGCCGTATAGGTTTTCAGTCTGGGAACCCCATCAACCATGGCCGCCTCGTAAATTTCCTGTGGGATGCTTTGCAAAGCGGCAAGCGTAAGAATCTCAACAACCGGCAAGGTGTTCCATGCATTCGCCACAATCACCAGAATCATCGATTGGGCACCATTGCTGAACACATCAATCTTATCTCCGCTTATGAGCATGGAAAGATAAGAAACCGGACCATAATTCCCATTCAAGATCCATTTAAAAAGCATGGCGGATACTGTCTGGGAGAGAACCCAAGGAATGATGATCATCGTACGATACACACCTACCGCTGGAACTTTTCTATTAATCAATGAACCAATGACCACACCCAAAGGCATAACGATAAGCAATGAGCCCAAGACAAATACAACGGAATTCCTGATGCAAAGCCAACCTTCAGGGCTTCCCAGTACCTCCTTATAGTTTCCAAGACCGATAAAGTCCTTTACTTGGGCGTACATCGTCTCATGGAAACTTGTCCTGATAGCTGACAGGATAGGAAGAAAGGTTATGCAAGTCATAAGGATGAAAATGGGTGCCAAAAACAGCACTCCATACAATTCATCGGCACTTCTTTTTGTTTGTTGTCCCCTTTTCATTCTCAGGATTAACTCCTTATGTCTTATGAATACGTATTCATTAATGCACGATTTTTATGTGAAGTCAACAATTATTTCCACATATTTCTTTCTATTATGGGTAAAATTGAATACGCTTTCATAAAAAGCAAAACCACAAAACAAAAGAGGTTATCAACTAAATTTATTGATGGTTCAATACTGCTTAATCACTTCCAATCGTCTTTCTTACAAGACTTATAATCAGCGCTATCACGAAACTAGCAGCTTTTTATCCTGGATAGCATCAACTCCAGCATGGATGACAATTATGTCTCCCTGAAAATCTGGGATTGGACCATTATTTTGGGAGATTCTCATCAATTGCAATCAGAAGCGAAGGTTTCAAGCTTGAACAGGGAAAGCTTCCTTGCAAAAGAAATCCCAAGGCCTTATCCCTTCGCGCATTGGCTAATGCCTATTTGATCACGCCTTTCTTAAGAAGCACATTGGCATACAGGGCCTTCTCACTGGTAGTGAGGACGGCATAGGCTTTTCTGGTTCTCTCATAAAAAGCGAATCGTTCAATGGTCCCATAGCCCTTATAGTTGGAGTCCCCTTCCTTGGCGATCCTGTCATACTCTTTCCATATGGGAGTCTCCACCTTGTCCCCTGGGGAAACCGCCATGAAAACCATATTGCTTTGGGCATAATCAAGAGGGAACAC
>JBAXZS010000093.1:0-8617 GCA_041670175.1 Sphaerochaetaceae bacterium
CACCAAACGTTTTGACCGTGAGGGAAACACCCATCTGCACATGCACACCGTCAGGGGGTTGCTGCATGCTGATTTCCGTGTTCCCTCACTCGACTATCAGGACTTGCTCTCCCTTGCCTTCATGCTGACCCGTGATATCCATGAGGTTGAACAGATGTATCGTCTGGCAGTGTTCAATGTCCTGGCCCACAACCGCGATGACCATGCAAAAAACTTCAGTTTCCTGATGGATGCTCAAGGGCAATGGAAGCTCTCCCCTGCCTATGATCTTACCTTTTCCTCCGGACCTGGTAATGGACAAAGCACCATGGTGATGGGCGAGGGAAGAAATCCAAAAGAGGAGCATCTGGTCCGGCTGGGTCTTGAAGCCAAGTTTGCCAAGCCTTGTATTACCCGAATCATCGATCAAACTCGGTCAGCACTGGCAGCGTGGCCAAGCTTGGCAAATCAGTATGGGGTGAGTGAAACTAAGAAGCAGATGATTGCAAAGAGGATTTGTTCGTGAAATGGGGTAGCAGGGAAAGCTCTTGAATTGTTCCTAAGCATGTGAGAATGGATGCCAAATTCCTGTTGGACCGATCAGCTCTTCCTGCCTGAGGTTGAGAATAGTGTTGAACAGCAGTAGGTGGACGGCAGAGGTTTCTGCACTTGTAGGTCGATTGCGCGGTATAGTGCAAAAGAGCATCACTTGATTATCCTGATTGCCATATTTCCGTAAGGGACAAGAGTGCAAAGGGGAGTTAGAGAATAAAAACCTCTATCCTGCCGGTCTTCACCTTCTATCCGGTGCCCCAACCCGGCCTTCAATCCCGACCTTGTCCCCCATGTACCAACCACATGAAGATTTGCCTGTGAACGGCTTATCGAACGGATGGACAGCAGATACCCTTGGGTTCCGTACGCAAGAAGCTCGACCTTAGTCTTCTTATGGCGTATGGCTCCACGTGAAGGATGCAAATTCGTATACGCCAGTAATGAAGGTATGTGCCAGATGGATAGCGCGGAAACAGGAAATCCCTCAGCCTACGGACTCTCAGACCATTTCGTACGCAACTGAAACCGGTTTGCCTTCCATTATGGTGAATACCAAGGCATGGTGGGGTTCCAGAGAAGATTCCAAGACAGGGGGGCAGTCGGAAAAATACAGGTGAGCCCCCTCCCTCTGCATCAGGGAGAGAACATTGGGTTCCGCGCTCTGGTATCGACGATCGCTGGAAGCGCAACAGACAACAAACCGTGGCTTGATCCTTTTGAACAGTCCACTTGTCATTGCATCGTTTTGTCCATGATGTCCGATTTTGAAGATGTCGGAGGAGAGGTCATCGGAAATGGTCTCCAGACCTCTGGCATTCGTGTCTCCCGGAAGCAGGATCCGTATCCCCGCATACTCTAGCAGCAGGACAAGGCTGTAATTGTTCAACGCACCATTCACGTGGTTGAGGATGTCCCTGTATGCGGCATAGTCCTCGGCCTTCCATAATGCCGAGAGATTTTCCTCGAGCCACCGGGACTGCACCTTGTCGGGAGCGATGATTTTTAGCTTTCCCCCACAGGGGAGATCGATTGTTTTGTTTGTTCGTCCGATTTGTTTGATGATTTTCCCTCTTTTCCTGAGGATTTCTGAGATTTCGAGGTAATCGTTGAGAGCATGGATGAACTTCCCATCGGAGAGGTTTTCGTCTCCCCGTAAGGGCAATTCCTGTTTTCCCTCTGAAAAGCCAACAGGGAGCGTTTGCCAGAATTCATCAGGAGGCAGACGGTTCACCACAGGAAGAAGGCCTGAGACGTGATCTTCATGGATATGGGTACACACAAGGAGATTGACATGCTTGATCTGTTTGCTTTGCAGATAGTCGTTAAGAGTAACCCGCCCCGTCGCAGGAGCATACTCGGCTTTTTCGTTGCTGCCACCATCAATGATCATGGTATATGCATCATCGTCGAACTGGAGCAACATGGCTTCCCCATATCCTACGTTCACAAATGTCAGAATCAACCGCTTCATTATTTTATTGCTTTCTTTATATACACTACGGAAAGACCAAGAACCAGGATTGTCATTAGCAGGGCCCCGGCACTTCCATATCCGAATTTCAAACTCTTGATCCCATAATTGTAAATGAATTGGGTGATCGTGGATGTTGTTCCTGCAGGTCCGCCACCGGTAAGGATGTTGACTTTGTCGAACAACCTGAACGTATCGATTGTCCTAAGCAGGGCGCACAACGCAATTCCTTCCTTGATGTTGGGGATTGTGATATGCCAGAACAACTGCAAGGAATTCGCCCCATCGATCAAGGCGGCCTCATACTGGTCGTTCGGTACGGTTTGCAGACATGCATAGAGGAGAAGAAACACAAACGGAATGTTCTGCCAGACATCTATCAACAAAATCATCTTGAAGGCGGTCTCTGTTTCCATGAACCAGTTGTGGACAGGAAGGTGGAATGTCGCCAGCAATTGGTTGACGATTCCATAGTTCTGCGAGAGCATCATCTTCCATGCGGTTGATACCGTTGCCGTCGGCAACAAGTACGGCAACAAGAGAAGTACTCGCATGACATGCTGAAAATTTGGGTTGAGGCTTTTGACGAATATCGCCATCAGGATGCCGAACACCATCTCGAAAAATACTGCAAGGATGGTGAATTTGATCGTATTGAGTACTGCGATCTGGAAGTATTTGGCATGCAACAGCTTGTCGTAGTTTTGCATCCCTATGAACTTGAACACTCCGCCCTTCAGGTAGTTATAGTCAGTAAAACTGTAGAATACGGTAAAAATCAGCGGATAAGTCGTCATGACGAGCAGCACGATTATGGTCGGCAGGATCATCAGACGAGGAAATGTCTTGTCTTTGGAAGTGGCATTTACAATGGTTTTCGGACGTTGTTGCATGAGACATGCCCCTACAGGAAGTACAATCGGAAAGAACTCCTGCAGGGCGGATGCCCCGCAGGAACCATACATCCATTATTTCATCAAGTCGACGAGTTGCTTCTGGGCGTTGGATAAACCTGCGTCCATGGTTTCGGTACCCTTGATGATGTTGTCCATCTCGGTCCCGAGAATGGTGGTGAACTCATTCCACTGCGCAATGACAGGACGATACACGCCTTTCTCAAGAGAAGAGCAGACAGTCTCGAGTTGCGGATAGGTCTTCAGGACCTCTGCATTCTTCAAACTGGAATAACGGCAGGGCACTCCTCCTTCAGGGATGGTGCCAAGCAGGACATCCTTGTCCATCAGGTACTCGAGCAACTTGACGGAAAGCTCCTTGTGGGTGCTGTTGTTGCAGACGCCGATGCACCAGACGCCATACAAAGATGTGTTGACGGACTTGCCGTTGGCGTCAAGCGTGGACGGAATGGTGACATAGTCTCCATTGCTGTTGGCTTTCGGAACATACCAACCAGGCCAGCCAATGGCCAGTGCGCCGTTGCCGTTGTCAATCTGTGCGACAATGTCGTCCTTATCCATCGTATCCCCGAGCTTGTACAAGGAAATGTACTGGTCGAGGGCGGCACGGAATTCCTTGGTGTCTACTGTCGGCTTGTTGTTGGCGTCGACCACCCAGCCGCCATTGGCGAGCAGGATCGGCAGGAAGTCGGAAACGATGTTGTCAGGGGAACCGCCGCGGATGATGTACCCGTTCTTGCCACTGGCTTTCGCAACTTGCGCGATCTTTTGGATGTCCGCCCATGTCTTGATGTCCTTGCTTGCATAACCTGCCGCCTTGATTAATGCCTTGTTGTACAGCATGACCGTGACGTTGCCGAAGTAGGGGGCGAGATAGATGTCGTCGCCGACCTTGCAGATCGTCAGTGTCGCGGGGATGATGTCATCATCGAACGAATAGCCGGCCTTGGACAGGTTGAGCAATACGTTGTTCTCGGTGAACTCCGCCATCCATGAACCATCGACCATGCAGAGGTCATAGGCGCCTTCCTTGTTGACCGTATCCAGGGCGATTTTGCTGTGGAGATCGTCAAAACTCAAGTCAAGGGTCTCGATTTCACAGTTGTTCTTCTCCTCGAATGCCGGCAAGCATTTCTCAATGACCTTTCCATAGGTACCGCCACGCAGAATCAGCGTCAGCTTTTGCTTTCCAGCCGCCGCAGGTACCGTTGCCTTTTGTTCTTGTGCGCCGTTCGCGAACAGACAGATTGCGAGCGACAGACAAACCAACACGGATAACCCCTTTTTCATTTCTTCCTCCTTGATCTTTAGACCTTTCATACATAAGGGAAAACACACGCTATCAACTTTTCACTGCCCCGCTGGAAAGACCAGCGAGCAGGTAGTTCTGGGCAAAAATGACAAACAACGTGATAGGAATCACGGAAATCACGCCGGCAGCGGCGACCAGCCCGAAGTTGGTCAGGTTGTCCTCCGTATTCAATACGACCAACTGGAGTGGCACGGTATAGTTCTTGGGGGACTGGATGAAGATGATGCTGTAGGTGTACTCATTCCATGCATACATGAAGGAAAGCATCGAAACGGCGGCGATCCCGGGGGCTGCCAGCGGAAGCACGATCCTCAGAAAGGTACCCCATTCCGACGAGCCATCGATACGTGCCGATTCCTCAATCTCCTCAGGAATATCGTGGAAGAATCCAATCATGTACCAGATGATCAAGGTGATGTTGATCAGGATACATGCCAGGATGATCGGTATTTTCGAATTCAGGATGTTGGTCTTCGCAAACATTATGTACAGTGGAATGGAGAAGGCGACTGGTGGCAGGATGCGGATAAGCATGACCCAGAAGGACAACGGCTTCTTCATGCCGAACTGGAATCGTCGACGTGAAATGGCATAGGCGGACGAAAGTCCGATGGACAGGGAGAGGAAGGTGGAGATGAGGGTTGTCTCGGCACTGTTGATGAGGGCAGTTCCAAAATGGGCTTCAGTGAACAAGGCCTTGAAATGTTCTCCGGTCAGTTTCTGGGGAATCAGGGAAATATTGCCTTTCATCTCGCCTATAGGCCGGATTGACATCCCCACCAGCCAGTAGACGGGGAACAACGCAATGAAAAGCAGTAATATTGACAGCAAGATTTTGCCGGCGATTGACACTGGATTCTTTTTCTTCATCTCAAGCTCCTACACGGAATGGCGGATGGTAAGCTCTGCGGAAACCACCGTCTTTTTCGCAACTGCATCATCCCCTTTCAAGAGAGAGAACAGGATGTCCGTCGCTGCTTCTCCCATCCTGTGGCAGGGGATATGGACGGAAGTGAGTTCTGGTTCCACTACCTGGCAGATGCGTGAATCGTCATAACCGACCACAGCTATATCCTCGGGAACCCGGAGATGAAGACGCAGGGCTGCCTTCAGCACGGCTGCTGCGATGATGTCGTTTCCCGCAAACACCGCACTGGGACGGTTCCTGGCTCCCAGAAGTTCCAATGCCCCCTTGGTGGCGTTTTCTATCGTGGGATCGACCATCCGGACATACGACTCAGGAATGGGCAACCCCAATTGCTTCATCGCTTTCTGGAACGCAGTGTATCGGTGTTCGCTGATATAAGGGGAGAACCTGCCGGCCAGCATAGCGATGTCCCGATGCCCCTTGGAAAGCAGGTGATTCACGGCAAGGAACACTCCTTTTTCCTCGTCAGCCACCACGCAAGGAATGTCATGGCCTGGCACTTCATGGTTTACCAGAACAATCTTGACGTTGTTCCTTTGTAGTTCGGTGATTAAACCTGCTGAAGCATCACCTCCAAGAATCACCCCATCGATTTGTTTGTTCTTCACCACCTCCCAATCTTCTGCTATGGAAATGAGCAATTGATAATCGGAACGGTTGGTCTTCTTCATGATGCCTTCGCAGATGTTTGCATAAAACTCGCTGAGGATGGAGGAACCTTTGGTACAAATGATGAAGGCGATCCTTTCTGTCTGTTGCAAAGCCATGGAACGGGCAATAGCATTCGGTTGGTAATTCAGTACCTGAGCCACCTCCATGATTTTCTTCCGAGTTCCCTCCTGGACAAGCTCAGGAGAGGAGAAGGTGCGGGACACTGTTGCGGTGGAAACTCCCGCTAATCTTGAAACTTCTTTGATTGTATGGCCCATATTTTCTCTCTCCCTAATGTAATCGGTTACATTACAATTTTGCTATTGTTTCATCAAAATATACTTTTACCATATCATGTTAATTCATAGGACGCAAGAAAAATAATTTAAGTAATTCCTATTGTTAACGCAATTAATGACAGAATTAATGCAAAAAATTCACATCATTATGCGAAACGTAAGAAAAAAATATTTATGTAAGCGGTTACATTTTATTCTTGATTCAGAGGAATACCTGCTCACCTAACAACGCGGATTTTTTGTTTTCAGCAGAGTCCCTTAACGGAAAGAAAGATGTCCTTTTCTCCGTCTAGGCAACGGCTATTGCAATTTGCCTGGCATCCTAAGGTTGCGAGCAGTAATAGTAAGTGTCCACCTAAAAAAGGGAGGGATGCAAAAAAAACGGAATCCCATAAGGTCCGTGATATCTTTGGGTTAATCACACATCAGGACACCACGGGACAAAGAAAGCTGGAGCTGGGAAAGCACTGCAAGGGAAACCCCTTCACCTGCAGCAACGGGTATAAGAAGGAGCATAGTCCTCCCTTACTGGGAAAGATATTCCAAAAGCCAGGACACTCAGGGGGAGGCTGAAAAGGGAATCCTTCTTGCAAGACGATTGACAGAAAACTTGATCCCTCTGTTCCTCTCAAATGAGAAAAGACGAGTTCATATGATGTTAAAGAAAGGGGAATCGTTACTTACGTGGACATTTTACCGGTGAAAAGGATGGAGTGAAAAAAATTTGACAGTAAGGGGAAACTATGCGAAAATACATAATGCAAACGTTTCCAAAACGGTATTGTGCTGCGGATCCAAGAGAAAGAAGCCACTGTACGGTAAGGAGGTTGCTGAATGGTGGCGTTGTTGGTTCTGCAGGAAAAAGGAGGAAGTGTATGAGAAAAAGAATGGTCGTAGTGCTGGCAATCTTAGCGTTACTTGCTCTCCCACTGATGGCTCAGGGAACCAACGAACAACCGGCGAAGAAGAACTATCAGACGCTGAAAATGTACACTGCATTGGATACGGAAGAGGCCCAATACTACATCGAGGCATTTGAGAAGTCCACCGGCATGAACGTCGAATATGTACGTATGAGCTCAGGAGAGGTCCTGGCAAGAATCGAAGCCGAGAAGGACAACCCGCAGGCGAGCGTCTGGTTCGGCGGTTCCAACACCGAACACATCAGTGCGGCGGCCAAGGGACTGCTCGCTCCGTATAAACCGAACACCACTTTTGAGTTGTCGAGGAACTTCCATGCCGCAGACTGGGCGTGGAGCGGTTTCTATACAGGAGCCATCGGGTTCGTCACCAACAAGGATTTCCTTGCAAAGCACAACCTTCAGGCTCCTTCTTCCTGGGATGACCTGCTTGACCCGGTCTACAAGGAACAGATCGAGATGGCGTATCCGTACACCTCAGGTACCGCATATACCACTTGGGCGACGATAATCCAGATGAAGGGCTTGGATGGCGCCCTCGATTGGTGGCAGAAGTTCGATAAGAATGTCCATCAGTATTCGAAGAGCGGTACCTCCTGTATCGCACGCGCAGGGCTTGGCGAATGTGCGGTCGGTGTTGGGTTCTCTCATGATATCGTCGCCAAGGGCATCAACCAGGGCTATCCTGTGGTGATTTCCTTCCCCAAAGAGGGGACTGGCTATGAGGTCGGAGGCGTCGCACTGATCAAGGGCGGGAAGCAACCGGAAGAGGCGAAAGTCTTCATGGATTGGGTATTCACGAAGGAAGCACAGAATCTGTTCAAGAAGTATTCCCGCTTGCCGGTCAACCCGGATGCGGAGATCGCGGAAGGTGCCGTGAAGCTTTCTGATATTCCTTTGATCAATTACGATGCCCAACGTGCGGGATTAAACAAGGACGAATGGGTAAAGGCTTGGAGAGATAGGATTGGCAAATAACCGCCAGAGGTGAAAAGAACCGACCTTTCTTCAAAGAGGTCGGTATCTTTTCAGAAGGATGTCATCGTGAACAATAAGCATTCCGAACGGATGGGGGATTTCAAGAAAATGGTGGGAGAACCGTTCCTGCTTGTCTCTATCATTGTGGTTTTTTATCTCTTGATTGTATTTGTGATTTTCCCGATCTACAAGGTGGTCAAGACCAGTTTTGTCTATGACGGTCATGTCAGTTTCAGAAACTATGCCGAAGTATTGAGCCATGACTACTATATCAGGCCGCTATGGAACAGCATGATACTTGGCCTGCTTGTTGCGACGATCGGAACCGTGATCGGTTTTGTTTTCGCCTATGCAATCACCCGTACCCCGATGAAGGGGAAGACTGTGTTTCGTTTGGTTGCCACCTTTCCCATGGTCTCCCCGCCCTTCGTGGTGGCGTTGGCCTGCATCCTGCTCTTCGGACGGGCAGGCATTTTCAAAGGCGCCATCGGGAACATCTACGGCTTAACTGGACTTACCATTGTGGAGGTCATCGCGTATTCTCCCACGGCATTCCTTTCTCTGTTTGGTATCTTGCAGTCGATCGACCCGGCCTTGGAAGAAGCCGCCA
>JBAXZS010000094.1:0-8559 GCA_041670175.1 Sphaerochaetaceae bacterium
ATACAAACAAAAATTAACCAACATCAGATAAAAAGGCCTTTCCTCTTTCGTAAGTTGTGAGTAGGTTATTACTGAGGTGTATTATGGCAAAGAAAATCCGCTTTTACCGTTGTCCTGTCTGCCACTCTGTCGTAGAACTCATCTGTGATGAAGGCCAAAGCCTCACCTGTTGTGGCCAGAAGATGGAGCTTCTTTCCTATAAAGAGCATGGAATAGGTGAAGAGTTCCATCTTCCCACCATAAAACGCAGAGATGGCCTGCTTTATATTAACGTAGGAGCGAAAATGCATCCACAAAGCGCGGATCATCATATAGCCTTTGTGGTATTGGTAACAAAAAAGACGGTACGCCGTAGTGAGATTGGCGCTACAGAGGCGCCTGCTACAGTATTCACCGAAAAAGATCATGGAGATGTATATGTCTACTGTACCTATGATGGATTGTGGAAAACTTCGTTCTGACAAACTAGTCATTGTCATCGATATGCAAAAGGATTTTGTCACAGGATCACTGGGTAGTCCTCTGGCACAGAAAATCGTACCCTCGCTAATCGAGCATCTAGAGGAAGTGGATTGCCCCATCCTTTTCACGATGGACACCCATGACAAAAATTATCTGGACGGACCGGAAGGGAAATACCTGCCTGTCAAGCATTGCATCAAGGGAACTGAAGGACATCTTCTCATCGACGAGCTGATTCCTTTCGCACAGAGGAAAAGTAGCGTGCTCATCGAGAAACCGACTTTTGGCTCTGTCCAATTGGCAGAGTCGATCGCCACAAACAAGAATATCAAGGAAGTAGAACTGATGGGGGTCTGCACCGATATCTGTGTTGTTTCCAATGCGTTGCTTCTTCGTGCCTTCCGTCCGGATTTGGTAATCAAGGTGAATCCAAGGCTTTGCGCCGCAACAAGCGAGAAAAACCAGGAGAGCGCCTTGGATATACTTCGTTCCTGTCAGATAGAAGTGCTTTGACGTTTCCTTGTCAAATGCTTTTGGGATTGGGAAAATAATCATCCATCCCTGGATTCCCGCTTTCATTCCAAGAGCCTGTGGCTTGGTGTGGCTTGCAAAAATTATCTTGCCGGTTCAACACATCAACCGGGATTTCTTCTCAACAAAGCAAAAACTTGCACACAAGAGCACCTTGCCTTTCTCCTCCAAAAGAAAGGTTTTGACCGGTACTGTCCTCTTCATGGTAAAGGGGGTATGGAACTTCTACAGAACATTGAAACATTGTCCAGGGATAAGTTTGGGATAGCGACACTCAGGGCGTACCAGAGACTGGTCATCTATGAGATTTTGGAAAACGAGCAAAGCCAATCGGTCGATCATAAGGGGATGCTGGTCGTTCTCCCCACGGGAAGTGGCAAGAGCATCTGCTTCATGCTTCCTTCCTTGATAATCGAGGGTATAACACTGATAATCTATCCCCTTCTCGCCTTGATGAATGACCAGATACGGCGTTTTGAGCGTCTCAAAATAGAATGTGTCTGTATTCGTGGAGGACAGACAAAAGGACAGCGCCTTGTGCTATGGAAGAAGATTGAGAGTGGTCAAGCAAAGATACTTGTCACCAATGCGGAATGCATGCGGACTCAACAGGTGCTCTCAGAGCTTTTACGGTATTCAATTCATCTGGTAGTTGTCGATGAGGCTCATACCGTGGTGCAATGGGGTCAGAGCTTCAGGCCAAGTTACCAGGCCTTGGGTGATATCCTTAGTGTGTTGCAGGCGAAGCAGATATTGGCTTTCACTGCTACCGCAAGCGAACGAATCATCTCTGAGTTGAAGCTGTCGCTCTTCAAGGGGAGGAGTATCCATATCATCAAGGCTAGCGCGGACAGACAGAACATCAAGCTCCACACCTGCCCGACACTAAGCAAAAGCCACAGCATCGCAACCATCTTACAAGATGCGAGCCATAGGCCTGCAGTGGTGTTCTGCCCTACTCGTCTGACAACCGAGATTTATGCCCGTCAGTTTTACAACACCCATCCCCATATCGCCACCCGATATTATCACGCAGGGCTGGGTAAAGCACAAAGACAGAATCTGGAGAATTGGTTTTTCGAAAGGGATTCCGCCGTGCTGTTCAGCACATGCGCCTTTGGTATGGGAGTGGATAAGAACAACATCCGCACAGTAATCCATCTCTCTCTTCCTTGCGAGGTGGAATCCTATCTTCAGGAAAGTGGCAGAGCAGGAAGAGACAATCTGGAAAGTGATGCTTATGCGCTGATAGATTGCAAGGACCTCCAGACAAATAAAGACAATCCACTCCTCGCTGTCATGAACCAGACTGAAACATGTCTAAGAAAAGGCCTTCTCTCCCTCATGGGTGAAGATATGGAGAATTGTAGCGGATGCGATGTGTGCAACCATCATGTCTTTCCTCTTAGGGATGGGGAAAAACAGATACTTACAGCTGTCCGTCTCCGGAAATTCCACTACAGTCCTGTCGCTCTTGCCAGACTTCTGTGCATAACAGGACACGATAGCCAAAGTGGCATCCTCAGGGAGTGGACCGTCAGGCAAGTGCAGGAAGCAATAATGAATTTGATTCATGAAGGCAAACTGCGCCTCATGTTCCACAAACTCGTATTGTGATAAGTATTGCTACCGGTTTCTTCTTCTCAGTATTTTCCCTCTGCCTTTTCATAAAGTCGCTTTGCTATCTCATTTGCCTTGTGGGTCAGCTGTTGCTCATCAAAACCCACCAAGCCTCCCTTGTCCACGACAATCCTTCCATTGACAATCGTGTAGGCTGTGGTGTGGGTATCACCACAAAAAAGCAAACTTGCCGCCAGGTCAGATTGAGAACCGATATATGCAAGGGAGTCAACATCAAAGACGGCCATGTCTGCGGCCCAGCCTGATTCCAGTTTCCCCACCTTTGAGAAATTAAGCATCTTTGCCCCGTTGATGGTGGCCATTGTATACACCTCACTTGCACTCAAGGCCCTGGCTCCGTAGCGGACCCGTTGCAAAAGAAGAGTGTTCCGCAATTCACCAAGCATATCGGAACTGTCATTTGAAGCGGAACCATCGACACCAATGCCCACGGTTATCCCTAGGTCGAGCATGTCCCGAACACGGCAGATGCCACTGCCAAGGCGCATGTTGCTCGAAGGACAGTGAGAGATGCTGCTGCCGGTCTCTTTCAAAAGTCTCAGTTCTTCGTCATTGAAATGAATACCATGGGCATAGAACACATCATTTCCAATAAGATCGCATTCAGCCATCAGCTCCAATGGACGGACACCGTACATCTTTTGGCAAGTACTTTCCTCATCCTTGGTCTCGCAGAGGTGAGTATGCAATCTCACCCCATATCTCCGAGCCAGAGCTGCACTGTCCCTCATGCAAGTCCTGGTGACGCTGAAAGGCGAGCAAGGAGCAAGCACTATCTTATGCATTGCCAATGGGGATGGATCATGAAATTGACGGATGCAACGCTCACTATCGGCAAGGATGGTATCCTCACTTTGGACGACGGAGTCGGGAGGAAGTCCTCCGTCCTTACGTGACAAGCTCATGCTTCCCCTGGTAGGACTGAAACGCATGCCAAGCTGATCGGCTGCTTTGAATTGCAACGCCATGATATCTCCGTCAAAATTCCTAGGATAGAGATAATGATGGTCGGTGGAGCAAGTGCATCCTGTCTTTAGCAGCTCGGCCATTGCGGAAAGTGAGGAATAGTACACCGCCTCGCTATCGATGTTCTTCCAAACCTCATAGAGATACACCAGCCAGTCAAACAATTCCGAATCCTGCACGGCAGGCATGTTTCTTGTCAGTGTTTGGTAAAAATGATGATGGGTGTTCACAAAACCAGGGGTGACCACATGGTGGGAGCAATCAAGAATCTTGCAATCTGAAGGAATTGTTATCTTCCCTGTCTTTTCGACCTGCTTGACAATATTCCCCTCAATAATAAGATCCATGTTTTTTTGTTGAGGTTTTGTGCTGTCGCTGATGAGCGATGCGATGTTTTTCAATAAGATGGTTTGCACGGGCTTCACTCCTAAATCCTTATATCGATTGTACCATGCTTTTTGCAACAGAGCACAACTCTTTTCCCAACTGTTTTTTTTCGCTATACTCCTAACCCAGGAAGGAAAAGATGCTTACTTTAAATAAGGATTGTGAGAAAAAAAATCTTGGTGGAGGAGTCACTCGCAAAGTACTTTCCTATGATACCAATATGATGGTTTGCGAGCTTACATTCACCAAAGGCGCCGTCGGGACATTGCACTCCCACCCGCACCAACAAATCGGCTACGTAGTCAGTGGTTCCTTTGAAGTCGAGGACGCAGGGAAGAAAATGATATTAAAAGCGGGAGATAGCTATTTAATCAAATCCAACAGCATCCATGGAGTCGTAGCCCTTGAAGACTCGAAACTGCTTGATGTGTTCACTCCTATGCGAGAGGATTTTATCAAAAAATAACCCGTTTCGCTTGGAATGGAACAAGGGGTAGTAGTTACTCTTACCTTTTTGTTATATATTGGAAAAGTTGAGGTCTAGTAAGCCCTTTTACACGAAAATACAAAAGTCTCCTAAAGGAGACGAAAGGATGTTATACGATGAGTGATGAGAAGAACATCAAGGAGTTGGAGAACTCCAGTGTCGCTTTGACACTTACTGTCGCCTCTGAGAGGATAGAGGCTGATTACAAGAAGAGCATGGACAAATATGCAAAGAGCGTCCAACTGAAAGGCTTCAGGAAAGGACATGCCCCTATTGCGGTATTGGAAAGCAAGTTCGGTCCATCTCTTCGTGCTGAAACTACGTTTCAAACGATGGAAGATTACTTGAAGGAAACCTTGGAGAAGGTCGAGCCAAAATACAAACCACTTCCTTACAGCACCCCTGAATTGCAGGATGAGGAGAAACTGTTGCCTTTTGCTCCTAACAAGGAAGTGACCTTTTCAGTCAAGTACGATATTCTCCCCACTTTTGAGCTTCCTGTTTATACCGGGTTGACTATCACTGTGCCAAAGGTAAGTGTGAGTGAAGCCGACGTAACCAAGGAAATCGATAAAATTCGAGAACAGAACGCCATGGTCGTCGACAAGAAGGGTGCAGCCGCCGAAGGTAATATCGTCAACATCGACTATGTCGAGCTGGATGGAGAGAACAATGAGGTCGCTTCCACCGCCCGCAAGGATTTCACTTTCACCCTTGGCAGCGGTTATAACTTCTACGAGCTTGATAAGGATCTGGAAGGTCTGAGTGCGGGAGATGAGAAAATCGTCACCAAAGTGTATGACAAGGATAGCAAGGTTGCGGGATATGCAGGCAAGACCGTCAAGATCAAGGTCAATGTCAAATCTGTCAAGACCAAGGATATTCCAGCTTTGGACGATGATTTCGCACAAGATGTCAAGGAAGAGTACAAAAGCGTCGCGGATTTGGTGAAAGCCACCCGGGAAAAGCTCGAGTTGTCCTTGAAGGAAAGGCTCGATGATGAGAAATTTGGCAAAATTGCCGATGAGCTCACCAAGAATGTGACAATCGCGCTGCCCGAGAGCATGATAGCCTTCCAATTGGATCGTGATTGGAAGAACAACATAAAGCAAAGTGGTGTATCAGAAGAACAGTTTATGAAATTCCTTTCCTACCAGAAGATGACAAAAGAAGATATTCTTTCCAAGTGGAAACCTGAAGCCGAGAAGACCCTGAAGGTCCAACTGATTATGGAAGAAATCAAGGAAAAGGAAAACTTCGCTGTCAGTAAGGAAGAACTGGACAAGGCTTGTGATGAGCAGCTTAAGACGGTGACTGATGAAGAACAGAAGAACTATTATCGTAATATGATTGAAGATGACCTTAAGTTCCACAAGGTTTCCGAGTTCCTGGAGAAGAACAACACGTTCGTTGAAGGCGAGGAAAAGAGTTTTGAAGTCTATATGAACGGTCCAGCCGAAGAAGAGAAATAAGGAGGCTACATAATGGAACGATTGCAGTCGACCATTCCCATGGTCGTCGAGCAGAATGGAGTGGGAGAACGATCCTACGATATTTTTTCTCGACTTTTAAAGGACCGCATCATTTTTCTCGATGGAGAGATCAACGATGCGACGGCCGACTTGGTCGTAGCCCAAATGCTTTTTCTTGAATCCGAGGACCCTTCCAAGGATATCAGTTTGTATATCAACAGTCCCGGAGGAAGCGTCACCGCCGGACTTGCTATCTATGACACCATGCAATACTTGCAGTCCCCCGTGCAGACTATCTGCATGGGACAAGCAGCGAGCATGGGCGCCCTTCTTCTTACCGGCGGGACAAACGGGAAACGTTTTATCCTGCCGTCGGCAAGAGTAATGATTCACCAACCATGGGGAAACGTGGAGGGCCAAGCGACAGATATACGCATTCATGCCCAGGAAATCGCACGTATCAAAAAACTCACTATTGATATTCTCTGCCACCATACCAAACAGGAGCGCTCTGTGGTGGAAGAGGATACGGAACGTGATTTCTTCCTGACAGCCGATGATGCAGTAAAATATGGTATTGTCGACAGTGTGATGAAAAGGAGTCTCTAATGGCACGTATTTCTAAAGTGTGTTCATTCTGTGGTAAAAGTGCCAATGAAGTGAAACGACTGATTAATGGACCGGGGGTTGCTATCTGCGATGAATGCATCAAGGTTTGTTCCGATATGCTTCGCGACGACCCTGCGATGCAGGAAAGCGCCACGACGGATTTACCGGATAAGATTCCGACACCTCAGGAACTGAAGGAATTCATGGATCAATATGTAATCGGGCAGGATAGTGCGAAACGTATTCTTTCTGTCGCCGTGTACAATCATTACAAACGAGTCAAGTTTGAGAAACAGATGAATGCGGAGGATGTGGAGCTTGAGAAGTCCAATATCCTCATGATAGGTCCCACGGGGACAGGCAAGACTTTGCTGGCACGTACTCTTGCAAGAAAATTGCAGGTTCCTTTCGCCATCGCTGACGCCACTACCCTTACCGAGGCTGGCTACGTGGGTGAGGATGTGGAGAACATCCTCTTGAAGTTAATCCAAAACGCCAATGATAATGTACCGGCAGCGGAGCATGGCATAGTCTTCGTCGATGAGATTGATAAGATAGCAAAGAAAGGGGAGAACCCTTCCATCACCAGGGACGTCTCCGGAGAAGGGGTGCAACAAGCATTGCTCAAGATCATCGAGGGTACCGATGCCTCGGTCCCCCCTCAGGGTGGACGCAAGCATCCTAACCAGGAAATGATCAAGATAAATACCAGGAACATCCTCTTTATCTGTGGGGGTGCATTTGTCGGCCTCGATAAAGTCATTGAGAAAAGGGTTTCCAGCCATGCCATGGGGTTTGGGGCAAACGTCAAGGCTGCGGGGGACAAGGATCTTCATACGCTTTATAGCGAATTGATGCCGGACGACCTTATCAAATTCGGTCTGATTCCTGAGTTCATCGGACGACTTCCTATCCATGTGGCGTTGGACAACCTTGATAAAAAGGATTTGCGCAGAATCATCACAGAACCCAAGAACTCAATCATCCGTCAATATCAGGCCAGCTTCAAGCTGGATGGTATTGAGCTGGTTTTTGAGCCAGAAGCGGTTGATGCCATCGCGGAAAAAGCCTATATACAAAAAACAGGAGCCCGTGGCTTACGTTCCATTGTCGAGGCCTTGATGCTGAACATCTCATACAAGATCCCCTCCATTTCAAACGTTAAGAAGGTGATCGTGAATAAGGATGCTGTAGTCAACAACCAGGATCCTCAGATTATTTTTGGAGACCAAGAGGCAGTATGAACGGTTTTCCTTCTTACCCAGACGATTTTCTCAATAAACTACGCCAGGATGATTGTTTCTTCATCATAGGGCATATCAGTCCTGACGGAGATTGTCTTTACAGCGAGCTTGCGATGCAAGCTCTGCTGACCGAGATGGGTAAGGTCTCCTATGTGGCAAACGCAGGTCCTTTTGAGCGTAGTGAAATAGCTGCCCAGCGTTCTCAATTCCTGCAACATATGCCTTCAAATCTCAAGGCCAAAAATCCCACAGTGATTGTTGTCGACTGTAGCACCCCTGACAGGATTGGTTCCTTTATCAATGAAATCAATGGATTAAGCATAATGGTTATCGACCATCATCAATCAGGGGAGCCTTTTGGTGATTATCGTTTTGTCTTCTCTGAATCACCTTCCACTACATTGCTTATCCAGCATCTTTTTGTGCAGTTGGGACTGAAGATAACCCCGAATATTGCCCATTTGCTCTTTTTTGGGTTTGCCACCGACTCAGGTTTCTTCAAGTTTCTCAATGCAGGACAAGGAACGGTGCTCCGTATGGTGGCTGACCTAGTTGATGCAGGTGTGTCCCCAAATGAAATCTACAGTGAAATGTCCGGAGGCAAGGAGCTGGCTTATGTGCAATATCTGGGTAAACTCATAGAACGGACCCAGGCTTTCTTTGATGGACGAGTGCTTTGCTCCTATTGTTATCTTTCCGATAATGACAAATACAACACCAATGACAAGCCCAGCGATGCTTTGTATACGCAACTTCTCTC
>JBAXZS010000095.1:0-8526 GCA_041670175.1 Sphaerochaetaceae bacterium
CAAAACGAGCTTGATATTCCTTGTCATGGCTATTGAACACTTCCAGCCTGATTCCACACTGGGACATGGAATCTCTTGGCTTCTTACCAAAACAGACAAGTCCCGCAATGGTACAAACAGTATGTCCAAGACCGTCATCAACCAGGAACCCCAGACCAATCAATCTTCGAATCCACGATTCTTGATCTTGTGGTATCTGAGTATCTCGAATAATCTCTCGTAAGTAAAAATCCAATCGGGAAAGATCGAGGGAATCAATTGAAGTGCCAGGAACAGGAAGGACCTCAACATGGAGCAGTCCGCTTGTCGCAAACAATCTTGCCTGCTGTTCTCTTGATGCCGGCTCACAACGACTGCCCATTCGAATAAAAATCTCTTCTCTCCCATTGTTTCTAACTACGTAGGGTTTTGAAACACCCTGCCCTATCGTAATCACAGCAATTTTCTTATCATCAATGGCGATTTCTTCATAAAAAGGGATAATTAACGGAAAAATCTTATCACGAAAAACATTCAACACCCAATCTTGAAGATTTAATCGCTGAATACCAGAAATCGAACCATCATCTTCGACACCAAGAAATATATAGCCACCTTGGAAATTTGCTAAAGCAACGACTTCTCGAGCTAGTTGCTCGGGTCGAATATCATCACGTTTAAATTCAACTCCAGAATTCTCTCCATTCGCAATATATTCCAAAGCTATCGTTTTCAACATAAAATAATCCTTTTAAATACCATATTTTTCTTTCCGTTGGAGAAAAGCAGCTTTCCCCCCTTCCAAGATATTGGTTGCCATTTCTTTAATTTCCTCAGAATCGATAGCCCCTTGTTGACTGACCGGCATTTCCCCATGTTTATCGGTTGAAGTAAAGACACCAATCCATTCAGCATCTCCGAAAACAGGAATATTCGCATTATGTGTTGCAAAAATA
This sequence comes from Sphaerochaetaceae bacterium, assembly GCA_041670175.1. GTDB lineage: Bacteria > Spirochaetota > Spirochaetia > Sphaerochaetales > Sphaerochaetaceae > JBAXZS01. The sequence goes on from JBAXZS010000095.1 coordinate 936, forward strand.
AATTGCCTGTTCAATTTATTTCTCCTGAGTTCTGAAACGATACGATCTGCAATAAACGCATTGTCTAGATTATCTTCTGGTTGGTCAAGCAGTAAAGGATCCGAGTTCTCGATGAGCAAAAGATTTAATATTGCGGTACATTGTTGTCCCTTAGACAAATTGTCCAAAGATTTATAATTTTCTCCTTCTCCATGAGCTACGTTCAATTCAATTGACACTGTCGCTGGCATATCGATCTCCTCAAGTCCTAGCAACTGGTCAAATTTCAATTCTAGCAGAGAATTCGCTACACTTGGGGTTAAACTCCATTTTCCCTTAAGCTTTTCAATGTCCTTTTCTCGAACGAGTTCAGAAAGTTCAATATTATTGAAATCTGGAACAGCTTTAATCCAGGACAGCCTTCCCTCTGCAACATTTGTCAATTTACAATTGACGAGATAGTCAATAACAGACTGTTTATCTCCTTCGGCATTATAAGTTACTCTAAGCTTTCCTAATAACTTTTTATTGAGTTTTTTCATCTCCTGGTTGCAGGATGCATCAAGCAATGCTTTATTCTCAGATCGTTCTGCAAGTAATTGCTTTCGCCTTTTCCATAACTCATCAAAAAAGCGTTGCTGGGAACTCAATTCAATCTTTTGAGGTTCAATTCTTGCAGTCTCCCTTACAATTCTTTGATATTCGATTCCAATTTGCTTTCCTGATTTTCCTCTGCTCTCAGGAATACTTGCGAATGTTTGTTCCAAGGCTGTTTCCTGCTTTGAAATTTTCTCTCGAATGTCATTTTCTTTCTCTTTGATTTTGGAATATGTTTCTTGAAAACTCTTATCCCATTGTTCAATTGAAGAATTTGCCACAGATGTCAAATTATCAAGTTCTTTTCTTAGGTCTTTCAGCATATCAGCTTCAGGTAGGTTGCTTATCGCTACATCACTCAGGAACTGTGTATCAGGAAGACTATCTCTTAAAGAGGAAAAAGCATCATTAATACATCTGTATTCTTCTTCAATTCTCGTTAAAAGACCCTTCTCGTTTTCCAACAAAGGAATCACTTGCAACTTCTTGGCAATTCCTAAAGTTTCATAACTTTTTAATTGCTCAGCTAATAATGAAAGAGAATTTAAGTATTCTTCTTTTTCTCCTATAGCTTTTTGTGCTTTAATTAATCCAAATCGATTCTCTTCTAGTTCTTTAGCAAGATCCTTTGCTGAAGCATTATATTTATTGTCCTCGAGATTTACAAAATGATTGAGTAACCTCGTTTGCTTTTGAATATCCTGTGTAATTTCATAAATCTCATTTTGTCCAAAAATTTCAAGGGAAGGAATCAAATCCAAGGGAGACAAAGATACAACTTTTCCCTCTTGGTCCTTTACTATAGGACGTTCACCATAACGCCTTGAAATAGTATATATTTTACCTTGCATAGGTGAAGAAGAAATCTTGACCTCAACAAGCGCTTTGTCTCTTCCCACGTTTTCCCTAATTATTGCATCATGGGTTTTTCTTGCATCATCTCCAACAATAGGAAGGTCGAAAACAAATCGGATACATTCAAGCAATGTTGACTTTCCTGTTCCTCTTCCACCAATAACCGCATTTAGATATTCTGAGAACTCAATATTCAACCCATCAAGATAGCCTCCAATAATTTTAAGGGACAAAATGGAAGAAGAATATTTCTGTTTCCGATCATAATTGAGTCTAATCCGTGATTCAGGATCGCTAAAAGCTTCCTTGAAAGCCTTAAAGCAGGGTTTTGTCATTCGGATCAAGCAAGAAGCTGAAAGAGAAGCTAAATCAGCAGGCTCAACAACATCGTTTGCATTAATTATTGCAATCGGTTTTTCCCTCTGATAGTCTGGATTTTTATTCGTGAGAATCTGTAGATAAGGTTGGTTTATAGGATTATTTTTTAAAGTTTCAAGATCTGAAGGAATTTGTACAGCTTTCAATTTACTATTTTTCCAAATATTGTTGGCTCTTTGTCTAAGAATCCCTTTGGGATCTGTTCCATGAGCAGCAAAAATAAATCCTTCTTTTTTATCTACAGATTCAATTATCTCAGAACCACCGCAAGTAGATGGCTCATTCATTTTTTTTGGGTCATCCATTCCTACACTACCAAGAATCCTATTTAAAGCATCCACAGAAGTCGATTCAGAAAAAAGACAAACAAAATGGATTTTTTCTGATGATTCAATTTCAAATCCTGGAAAAACGATAATCCCTTGCGAATTCATCAAGTTTCGAATCTTATCAATGCTGGAAACATCCCCATGGTTTGCGATACCGATAACCTTTATTTCATTTTTCAATGCAACCCTTAGCAATTCTGAATTATATTCGTCCTCGCTTAATTGATGATCTTGCCCTCTATATTGTTGTTCATAGTTAAATGGATTGACTTGTAATGCGCATTTCCAGAATTTTGCCTTTGTGTAGTTTTCAGTTTCATTGTTCATCTTCAACATCCTTAAAAAGGTCTTAATAATTATAACATATCTTGCATATCTCAACACTGAAATCAATAAATTCATAAAAATTTCATTAGAGTAAGCATATAATCATTCCAGTTGAACACCAAAAAACATGCCACCGAGATCCCAATTCATGACAAAATATTTGATATTGCAATACAATAAACTAACTTCTGCTTACGGGGTGTGGTGATAACGGCATGAACGCCAATTCTCCCTGATACCACATAAACATGTTGGACAATCCAACAAAAAAACCTGGTATTGAAGAAAAAACAGAATTATCCGTGAAGCTCCCAGAAGATAGGCTTGCATACTTTTTATCTCTTGTGGAAGGTATGGAAAACAAACTTGAGAACCACATCAAAGCGTAAGGGGGATTTGTCCACAAAAGGATGACAGGCGGTATCGGTGGTGTACCTGCAGCGTCACCACAGGTTCCGTCAGATACAAGAGCAAGCACAACTGCTTTTGATATTCTAAAACTCCCCAGTTGGGGAATTCTACTTGATTAAAAGCAAAAAAGTTTGCCAAGACGGCGGGAAAGGGGGAATAGTTCAGCTGGAACATCTGGGATATGCTTTGCATGGCCATCTTGCAGAGAGTACCGTGATGGTCACCGACAAGACCAGGGCTAGCACTGAATTTTGCCAATCTCAGAAATGCGCATAAGTACAATTGAGAGCCTGACTTGAAAAAAATCCTGCAAAACCCGCTGGATAATACTGGTAAGTGCACCACTTGTATTGAGATATTCAGCGGACCTGTGTTATCTTTTCCTGTGAAATAAATAAAACCCCTACATTCCGTAAACAAAGCAAAAAGTGGCAGTTCCATAGTATTTCCCTTAATTGAATCATTAGCAGGTCCACAAACAGTTTCCATGGAGGAAAAACACTTCATGTCTTGCTCCAAATACAGATTGCTTTTCTCAAGAATTCCATTTCCCCAAGCTTGCTGAACATGTTTTCGGAGAGTTCTTCCCTGTCTTCCAGACCAAATGAGACCGTACTTGTCTGCATGGTTAAACACAACCTCAAAGAGGGTGGAGGTAGCCAGTAAGATTAACTTAGGACTTTTCTCCACCATTTGCAGACTATCGAGAGACCTCTGTCACTTATTGAGGATATCCTTTACAATCCTTGCAAGTCGTTTATCCTTGCAATCCCTGAAGAAATACTCGCAGAAGTGAACTCCGGAGAAGGCCCCAGCCACCAAGGCCTTGTCAAGTTCGGGCAGAATGTCGGAGAGCTTCCTCAAACTGACAGTGCGGACATCATCGAGAATCCTTTTGTTCCTCTGCTCAGGGACCACCCGTTCTTTCGGATATCCTTTCCCTGAAGGCTCGCACCACAACTTTTCAAAAATGTACTGGAGGTTCAGGTCGCCACCCCACCCAAAACCTTTTGCAAACGGCAGGGCAACGGCATTGCCATCATTGATCTGGGCAAAGGTATAGGCATCCAGGGCGTCCTCGACATGGCCGCAAATCACCTTGGGAAAGGAATTGCAGGCAAGCATTGCGCCTTCTCCCGTGCCACAGCCGGTAACCACAAAGTCAACCGCCTTTGAGTTCAGCAGGGTGGCAGCCAGAATGCCTACCTGCACATACGTTAGTTGGGCATCATCGGTCGCTGTGTACATCCCATAGTTAATCACTTCATGCCCCATGGGCTGTGCAACCTTCTTCAAGCTCTCAAAAATCAGTGGATTCTTGGCTGCTTGGCTGTTCTCATTAATCAATGCTATTCTCATTCTTTATCTCTCCAGTGCATTTTTATGGACTTTCACCACTACTTTACGGATGGTCCTTGACTCCCTCACACAACAGCCTGGCCTATGGATGTCGTTTGGAAAGAATACACAGGAGCACCCCTCTTCCGCAATGGCAAAACCCTCATTGTCCACCCCTTGGAACATCAAAACAGAAGGGTTTTTACTTCACCAGGAAATACTTGAACTCATATTGGCTCTTGTAACCAACACTGAGGTACAATCCTATGACCTGTCATTGGCTATATCAACGTCCAATACTGCTCTTTTCCCCTGCTTGAGAATCTCCCAAGTGGCATAGGACAAGATAGCCCGTCCAAGCCCCTGACCCCAAAGCGACTTCCTGACAGACAGGCAGTGACTCCCAATTGGTCATCTCCTCCCTCTGTGATGATAAAGGTACCAACGGCTTCACCGCTTTTCATGGCCAGATACAACTGATGGGTAGAACTTCCCAACCCCTAGAGACAAACCCGAGATAGCTTTCTTCTGTCTCCCCGAAGGCTTCCGAACTCAGGAATACAAACACCGAGGCATTCCCCTCAATGACCCTCTGGAAGGTGAGAGAGGAAGAAAGGGGAACGCACTGAGCACAGGACATCCTATATTCAGTGTAATCCAACTCAAGACCATGGCAACTGGCATATCCTAAAGCAATGGAAGCATTCCCTTCTATCTGAAGAAGAAGACGTAGCACATGAAGCGCCACAAGATCTTTCTTTGCTTCCTTAATGAGATATCCCTCATATCCCTCACCACTCTTTTCAGCAGAAGTGAACAAGCTCAATTCCGCCTCCTCTTCAGAGGAGGCAAAAACACTCAGAAAGGAAATCAACTTCTCTCCCTCATACAATAAGTAAAAGCAAGGAAAAGAGGAAAAGTCCAACCCCAGGATAGATACGGCTTGTTACGCAGTCCATCATTGGCGAAAACACGAGACTGCAAAAGACTTTCATCAAGACTCTGTATGGCATCCAGCCTACAGGTCTTGAGCAATTTCCCCATGGCATTACTCATCAGGCGCCGATGTATATTGAAACTACAAGTATTACAGCAGGAAGCTCTGCTATCTGCTTTTTTTCTTAGTGGTATTAATCAATTCCTTGGCAAGCATATCAAAGAGCTCACTTGGATCTATCGGCTTGGACAGATGTCCGTTCATCCCACAATCCAAGCACTCGTTGACATCCTCAACAAAGGCATTGGCGGTCATGGCAATGATAGGGACAGATGTCGCATCATCCCTCTTTAAGGCACGAATTTGCCTTGTCGCCTCAATGCCATCGATGTTCGGCATACGAATATCCATCAGGATCGCATCGTAATATCCTATTGCTGACTCCTTGAACATAGTTATGGCAATCTGTCCATCGCCGGCCAGTTCCGAGGTTATTTCTTGTCTTGAGAGAATTTTCCTTGCTATCTCGGCATTCAAGGGATGGTCTTCAGCAATCAACACACGTTTTCCCTTCAAGAGGGAATAATCAACTGAGACAAGAGGAACGAACACTTCCTTTTTCTCTTCACCGGTCCATATGGTCTCAAAGGTCAAAGTGAAGGAAGAACCCTTATCCAATTCGCTCTCCATGGAAATGGTCCCTCCCATCAACTGGACAATATTCTTCACAATCGCCAAGCCCAGCCCAGTTCCGGGAACGGTGCTGTTTTTTCCTATTCGCTCTTGGCTGAAAGGAAGAAAAACACGTTTTTGAAATTCCTTACTCATGCCACAGCCATTATCAGCAATAACAAAAATCATTCGATTATGCTTGTTTGGCATCTGCTCTGTCCGCATAGTCAAAGTCACGGTCCCTCCATGAGGAGAGAACTTCACCGCATTTGACAACAAATTGATGAACACCTGGGTAAAACGCATCTTGTCGACATAGGCGTTCGTATTCATTTTCCCTTTGATGATAGTAAGGAACAGAATATCTTTTTTCACACATTGAGGACCGATGATAGTTGAGAGTGCATTAAGAAATTCGGAAAGATAATAATCCTCAGGATGCAACTCAATGCCAGCACTCTCAATCCTTGACATATCCAACACATCGGTGATCAACCCAAGAAGATACTCTCCCGCTGTGTCTATCTTCTTAAAATAATCACAAGCCACAGAATCCCGAGAATCGGTCAGACCAAGATTGGCCAATCCAATTATAGCATTAAGAGGAGTCCTCATCTCATGACTCATCCGTGCAAGAAACTCGGATTTAAAGGCATTGGCCTTCTCTGCCTCACCCAAAGCGAACTCCAACTTCTGCTTCTGTACCTCGTCTCGCTTCACCACCTCGGTGAAATCCTGGCAAAGACAACAAATCCGAAGATGTGATTCATCAAGATATGCAAAAGAAAGACGTTTCCGCAAAAGCGCATCCTTCTCCTCCAGACTTGTAAACGTCACGATGTACCGTTCCTGCTTGGAAAGGATTTTCTTGACAATATCCAATGAAAGTTGATTCTTTATGTTATCCCATTCTGTAGGAGCAAATCTCTGCTCAAACCATTTCCAGATTTCCTCAAAGGAAAAGAACTCGCCTTTGTCACCTTTGAGAGGTTTACCATCATTCATGAACTTCCTGGTTCTTCCAGTTTGGGAATCCATCAGAAGAAAAAAATCATAATCAAGATTGGAGATCCTGTTGATAAGCAATTTCGTCTCTTCCTCATCATTGACATCGTACAAGCGGATAAAAGCAACAACATGTTTAGTAGTGAAGTCCGCAACCAAAGAGGAGACGCTGGTAACCCAAATAATCCTGCCATCAGGCAACATGCGACGATAACGCAAGGTGATCAGCCTTTCACCTTCAGTATATTTTTCCAAAAGGTGTTCCGGGGCAAAGATCTCTTCAAAAGCGACCTTGTCATCGCCATGGACGAACCTGTATATATTCAGGTAGAATTTAGCATAAGTGGAATCAAACAAATCAAGAGGACCTAGGATCTCAGCATAATAACAGTCCAGAATCGTTCCTGCGGTGACATCAACCTTAAGAGTAAGCAACGTCTTTTCGGAAAGAAGATTCCAACGCTTGATTTCCCTTTCAAATTCAGCTTCCTGCTGCTTTTGGATAGAAATGTCAGAAAGTACACAAATGGCCCTGGAAGGATGCCCATCCTTGAATGAGACCGTCTTAAAGACAATATGATTCCATAAAGGTTGCCCCAAAGAAGGAATATTCAATTTGATATCCATAGAAACTTCCGGAACACCCTTCTCGAGTTTCTGCATCAATTCACAAAATGGCCCGACGAACTTGTCTTCCAGGAGACCAAGATTCAACCACGAATGAGGAAAATCCTCGAGCATCTCTGGAAGGTTCATTTCCTGC
>JBAXZS010000096.1:0-8502 GCA_041670175.1 Sphaerochaetaceae bacterium
AGGCCTTCTGGTCGGCCTCGGTCATCTCCCAGAACGGTTTCATCACTCCGTTGCCGTCCTTGTCCTTGATCTCGCCGCAGGCATCAAGGCAGCAGGCCCCGCTGTTGATCAGATGGATGAAGCCGTCGGCCTCCCTGGCCTTCCCCTCGAGCTCGTAGCCGGTCTCCCGCCTCACGCTCTCAGTACTCCAGCAGGTCCGCACGTCGGCGAACATCTGCGACCGCCCGGTGAGCAGCTTCAGCAGCAGCATGCTCGCCCCGTTGAGCGTGTCGTTCTCCGTGGCCAGGATGTACGGCTCCCTTGCCCCGTCCCAGTCGAACGAGGTGTTCAGCATCGTCTCCGGGAAGTCGGTGTCAGGAAGCATGTCCGTCCACTGCCTCTGGCCCTGGAAGCCAGCCGCCAGCGCATTGTGCCCCAGCGACTCCTCGCTGAACCCCATCTCCTTGAGCCTGGGATTGCCTCCCATCAGGTCCTTGATGACCAGAGCGCACTTGATTGTGAACTCCCAGTCCCTCTCGATCTCCTGGGATGTCTTTCGGGCCCCCTCGGGGTTCTTGTCGAACCCGCCAGGGCAGTTCGCCTTCGTCCAGGCCAGCGCCCTCTTGAACTCGTCAGGGTCGTAGATGCCCTTCTCGATGCGGCGCAGGACCTCCACCTCGTCGACGGACTCCACCCTCATGCCCAGGTATTCCTCGAAGAAGTCGGGGTCGACCAGGGAGCCAGAGATTCCCATGCACTGCGAGCCGATCTGCAGGTAGCTTCCCCCCCGCATCGTCTTGGCTGCGACTGCGGCTCTTGCGAAGCGGGTTATCTTGGCCGCGACGTCCGCGGGGATCTCCCCCTCGTCGGCCTTCTGCACCCGGTCGCCGTAGATCCCGAACGCCGGCAGGCCCTTGCGGGCATAGGCGGCAAGGACGCAGGCGAGGTACACCGCACCCGGCCTCTCGGTGGCGTTGAGCCCCCATACGGCCTTGATCGTGTCAGGGTCGGTGTCCATGGTCTCCGAGCCGTAGCACCAGCACGGGGTCACCGACAGCGTGACGGACACCCCCTCCCGCCTGAACTTGGCCTCGCAGGCCGCCGCTTCGGCCACCCGCCCGATGGTGGTGTCCGCGATCACCACCCTCACAGGCTCACCGTCCGTGTAGGACACGCTCCTCTCCATCAGAGCCTTGGCCATCCGCGCCATCCCCATGGTCTGCTCTTCCAGGGAGGCGCGCACATTCAGCGCCCCCTCCCGTGCATCTATTATCGGACGGATCCCTATCACGGGATACGCTCCTATCATCCTTGATTTCGCCATGTCTTCCTCCTCATCAAAATCCAGTTAATTCTTTCAAAAGGAAAAACTGTCTCAGTTTTTTTTGTTTCTTTCCTTGAATCGTTTCACATTTTGCTCAGAAACAGCCAGATGCTCCTGCATTGCCTCAGTCACCTTCGCTTGGTCACGAGTCTCCAACGCAGCAAAAATCTTCTTGTGCCTGGTAATACCATCATCGATACCCCCACTGAGCAACACTCCCTTGCCCATGTAGTCCGAGAGCATTGACAAAAGCACTTCATTAAACATTTCCAGCAACGCATTTCCTGAGGCATGGGCAATGAGCTCATGGAACTGGGTATCCAAAGCCACTCTTTCCTTCAATGAAAGTGTCTTGTCAGAAAATTTTCTCAGATTTTCCCGTATTGCCTCAAAATCTTCCTCTTTGGCGTTTTTTGCAGCAAGCTGGGCCGCGCTCACCTCGAGAATGCCACGAACTTGCGTCAAGTCCTCATCGGATATGTTGTTCATCTGCATGATCCTGTTGATGGCGGACAGAACAGTGCTGGTCTGAGGCTTGGTGACAAACGAGCCCAACCCATTACGAAGAGTCACCAGGCCTCGCTCCTGAAGCAACTTCAGCGCTTCCCTGATCACAGGACGGCTGACATCATATTGACGTGCCAGATCCTGCTCGGAAGGAAGTTTCTCGCTTACCACAGAGGAAGGTGAATTGAGAATCACCTGCTCAAGGTGATCCGCAACCTGCTGACTCAAATTTACCCTTGAAAGGGAGAAATTGGAATGATCCATGTTTCCTTCTTTATTTGCAACCGTAGCGAAGTTTTGAAACTGTGGCAAGACAATTGAGAGCCCCCTGTCGTAAAAAGGAAATATCATCCCCTACACTGATGAAGTCCACCCCGCATTCCATCCATATCCTCATCACTTTCTCATCAGGTCCAATGGAGACCCCTACAGGAACTCCAGCCTTCTTGGCATGAGCTATCACGACTCTTGCCAAGGTCAATACGGCCTCATCACAGGGTTTTCCAAGCAATCCGATTGATCCACTGAGGTCATTCGGCCCTATTATGATGGCATCCAAACCATCCACAGCGAGGATCTCATCGATAGTATCCACAGCTTTCACATGTTCTATCTGCAAGATTCTCAAGAAAGAATCTCGGCTTTGTGGCAGGTAGGCGCTGTCAGCAATCATGCCATACTGATTCGCCCTTCTCGGCCCATATCCCCTGATTCCTGCCGGAGGATAAAGACAGGCCTCGATAGCATCCTTCGCCTGCTGTCCTGAAAGTACCATGGGGATGATAATTCCATCGATGCCCATTTCCAGGACAGGTTTGATGACAGAGGCTTCAGAGGAAGCCACACGGACAAAGACCGCAGAGCCCCCCTCATTGGCGGCAATGGCATGAAGCAACAGATTCTGCTTGTCAAAAGGACCATGCTCCGCATCAACCCATAAGAAATCATAGCCGAACGACGCCATTGCATTGCTTATGGCCGGATCGTTAAGAAACACATGGCCGCCAACCACTTGGCAATGTCCCTCACCCATTCGTCTTTTTAGCTCCACAGCCTTATTCATCTGCCTAACCTCTCAGCCCAAGCTTGGCCCGTAGCGACTTCTCCATTCTTACCAGACTCTCAATCTCATGCCGGGAATTCTCGTTAAGCAACCCCACACTCTTGCTTCGAGTGACAAGACTCATGGGAACCCCGGTAAGCTGATAGTGGAACTTGGCGTTTACAGGATAGCATCTTGCCTCGCAAACGGCCGCCACGGTGAGGAAGTCACTGACCTCCCTGGCCAGTTCCGGCTCGCTCTTGAAATGGTTGAACATCCATTTATAGATATCGATATGGAAGTTGGCCATAACACCATTATACCCGTCATATCCCTCGATCCAGGAATCTAGCAATGTGGAGGTGTTCGCATTGAACAAGGAAAGGCTGGTCCCCTTCACCAAAGAGACCCTGCGTTTCTCTATCTCATTGGAGCAACTGACGTCCTTGAGAAACACCAGCTTGCCTGTCTTGGCGCAATCAGCAAGAAATTCGTCACTCAAAAGCCTAAGATAAGGATAAGGGCATTCATACAATCCGAAAACAACCCCAGGCAACTGACGGAATATATCCTCAGCGTTCCTCTTGAACACCTCGCTGCCTTCATCCTGCTTCGCCATGCGGTTGGACACCAACACAACGGCATCCACCCCAGTCTGTGCCATGGCTCCCAATTCCTCAATCTGCTTACCATGGTCATCACTGGTATGGCCTGAGGCAATGATCTTTATCCTGCCGGCATTCGCATCAATCACGGCTTTTGCAATATCGAGTTTTTCCTGTTCAGACAGGAAGAACATCTCACTGGATTGGCAGACGGAGAAAATACCATCCGCCCCATGGGCGATATACCAATCAACCAAGGCCCTCACCACAGAAAAATCAACCTTGTTATCCTCCGTGAACGGAGTGATCATCGTAGGCCAACATCCAAAATACGCTTTATTCATACTACCCTTCCTACATTAACCCAGCAGCCTTTGGCAAAAACAGCACGACTTGTGGGAAATACGTGATAATGACCAATACCAGCAACATGGCTAGCAACGGCCAAAGAATCTCTTTCATAACGCTTTTGAGGGGCGTCCCGGATATACCGCTTGTGATAAACAGCAACATACCAAAAGGAGGGGTCGAAAGACCGACCATCATGTTGAAGGTGACCACAAGCCCAAAATGGATCAAATCAATACCAAGCGCCCTGGCAACAGGAATCATGATAGGGACAAACACCAACTGAATGGTCGAGGTGTCGATAAACATGCCAAGAACCAAGATGACAAGGTTCACCAACAACAGGAATTGATACTTGTTGCTGGTAATCGAGAGAATCCAGTTACCAACATGGGCCGCAAGCTGCTCTCGGGCAACAATGTAACTGATAATGGTTGCCGCTCCAATCATGATGGAGGTGGCCCCCACATCCCTGACTGTGGTCTTGACAACCTGAAACAGTTCCTTCCATCCAATGGCATGATAAGCCAGGACGGACACCAAAAGGGCATACAGACCTGCAATGGCGCCAGCTTCAGTAGGGGTCATGACCCCCGTGTAAATGCCAAGAAGAAGAATCACTGGGGTAAGTAGCGCAGGGAGCGCACGGAGACAGAACTTCAAGAATTCCCTGACCACCACAGCCTCGCCACGAGGATAATTACGCTTCTTGGCTACGATGAACACATACAACATAAGAGTAAGAGCCAAAAGAATCGCGGGAACCATGCCTCCCATGAAAAGCGCACCAACGGAAGTGCTACTGAGCATGGCATAGATGACCAGTGGTATGGACGGGGGGAATATCGGCCCGATAGTGGCGGAGGCAGCGGTGATTGCACAGCTGAAGCCATCATCATAGCCTTGCTCCCTCATGGCTTGTATCTCAATCTTTCCAAGACCAGCAGCATCGGCAATAGCGGAACCGGTCATACCGGAGAAGATAAGGGAAGCGATGACATTGACCTGTCCAAGGGACCCTCTCATGCGACCGCATAAGCCTCCAGCAAACTTGAATACCATATCGGTGACTTTGCCTGAGTTCATGACATTGGCCGTAAAGATGAACAGAGGGACAGCAATGATGACATAATTGGTGTAGAAGGTATTCATCACCTGATTGACAACCAAGCTCAGATCATGACCGCTGACCACAAGATAGCACGTGGCCGCACTAAGCATTCCCAAAGCGATGGGCATACGTAGGAAAAAGATAAGCACAAACACGATGAGAGTAACTAGCAAGCCCACACTCATTTGCCTGCCTCCTTGGTCACATTCAATTTGGGAAGGGTCACTTTATTTTTGAGATGGTCCTCACTGTCAGGCAGTTTTCCACAAAGAACTTTGATATCTTCAATACAGGGCTTGATGCTGTATCCAATGATGGAAAGCAAGAAATACGCAAACGGCAGGAAAACCCATGTAAGACTTATTCTAAGTACGGCTGTACGCTGAAAACCCTGAAACAGGGCAAAACGTACCGAAGGGACAGTCAGCAAGGCAAAGGTGCAGATGATCAGCACATTTCCAATCAATCGGGCAGCGGCGGCAACCCGAGGACTATAGGATTCATACAACATTGTGAACTGGACGTGACCATGCTCACGCATTGTGTAGCAGGCACCCAAAATGACAGTCCAGCAAAATCCCAGAACAATCAAATCGTTTGTCCATGTAAGCGGATGGTTAAATACATAACGTGAGATAACCTGAAGAACAAAAGCAGAGAACATGACACAAAAGGAAATAATCGGAACATATACTTCCAGACAATTTCTTAGAAACAACAACAACTTCTTCATGTGGCTTCTCCTAAGAAGAGACACAAAGCGCAGGTGTCGCAAAGAACACCTGCACCCTGATACCCTACATACTTATTTCCCAGCAGCCTGGACTTCGTCAAACAGAGCCTTATCCCAAGTCTTCGCATAGTCACTGGCAAGGTACTTGCCAAGGACTTCACTGCTGAAGGCATTCAAGTCTGCATAATAAATCTTCAGCCCCTTGCTCTTGAAAAACTCAATGAGCTCGGCTTCCGCCTTGAGATTTGTCTCATCGCAATACTTGATGCCGGCCTTGACGCCTTCCATAATCCAACCCTTCTGCTCATCGGTGAGGGATTGCCATCTCTTCTCATTGATAGCAGGCCACACGCTGTCCACCACATGGTTGGTGATAGTGATGGATTTGGTGACTTCATAGAATTTTGCATTCTTGTCGGTTGGAAGAGGATTGTCCTGTCCGTCGACTGTCTTGGTCTGCAGGGCCATATACAACTCGGAGAAAGAGACAGGGGTAGGATTCGCTCCAAGGGCCTTGCCCAGGAAAATCCAGGAATCAGAGTTTGGCATACGAAGATTCACCCCCTTGAGATCAGAGGGGGTTTTGATTGCCTTGTCCTCAACCAGATTGATCTGGCGAGTCCCAAGATACTCGGCGCCAAGAGGGCGAATACCCTGTTCCTTGGCGATACGGTCGAAAGCTTCCTTGCCGACAGGTCCGTTCAGGACCTTGGTCATGTGATCGTAGCTCTTGAAGATGTATCCGGCGGTGAACATGGATACCCAAGGGGATCCATCGGTAAGCCAGGAAGCCGCGGTAGCAGTCATATCAGCCTGTCCGCTCTTGACAGCGGAAACCTCCTGCTCCTGCTTGAACAAGGAAGCCGAATCATAGGTCAGGACCTTGATCTTGCCATTGGAAACCTTCTCTACGGTCTGTTTGAATACCTGCATGGCCCCAGCATGTGCGTCAGTAGGAACAGCAGTCATGGTATAGACCAGCTCAATCGGCTTCTCCGAAACAGTCTCCGAAGTACCCTGAGCAAACACCATTGGCAATGCAATCGCCAATGCCAGCAGCAAAACAATGCTTTTTTTCATTCTATACTCCTTTTTCAAAAGCAGGTAGAAGGCAAGACCTATCAACCTGCCTTACAGGTAACATGGTTGCATAGGTTTTGTTATCTGTCAAATATTTTCTGCTGATAAAACACAGAGCAAAAAAAGGTCCTATTAATTACTTAAAAACCATCATTTGCACAGAGTTGGTAAATGATTGATAAATTATTGGAAAGAGTGTTAGTGTCTAGGAGCATTGAGAGGACGATAGTGCAGAAGATGTGGTAGTTCCTACACATTGTTTTCTTGGTGCTTAGGATTACCACAATGGCTAAGCGTAACACACCGTCCAAGAAGAGAACGCCTTGGACAGACAAGGATGATGCCACTCCTTTGCAATCATTCATAGACTCAAGCAATGTGAGCAACTACAAAAAGAAGCATCCTTCGATTTCAGATACTGGTGAAAGTACGATGTTGAACTCTTATTCGCTAGATACCTGTCAATATTGTCAGAGTCTGGAGATCCTCAAATATGGGTTCACCAGGAAAATATAAGGCGTTACCGGTGTTCAGCTTGTGGAAGGATTTTCACTATCACTACTGGCACCATTTTTGACAACCACAAGATTCCTCTAAGTGAGTGGGTGGACTACCTTCTTGGCCTGTTCCGAATACAGAGCTTCAACTCGGTGTCTAAGTCAAACAGAAATAGCGATAATACAACGAACTACTGAAATTCCAAGCTCTGCCTTACACTTAAAGGATACCAAGACGATATCATCTTAGGCGGGAGAACCTATATTGATGAGACCTTCTGCAAATTGCGAAAAATGACGTCCAGTCTAAAGATGATGGTCTACAATACCGCGGGTTATCAAGAAATCAGATCTGTACAGGGATAAGATGTGACCTCGCAGGTTATGTCTACTGTACTTTAAGGGGCACGGAAAACCATCTTCTCAGAAAACAATGGATGCCTTTTCTCATCGTATAGCCTCAGGCTCAACACTCGTGCACGACAAGGAGAAATCACATCAGCAACTGGTAAGAGAGATGAATTTGACAAGAGAGGTGTATGATTCAAGGGAAATAAAGAAGCTTGATGATTCGGACAACACATTAGGTAAAGTGAATAACCTATGCAGGCTTCTTCAGCTGTTCCTGCGTACGCATCCTGGTTTCATGAGAAGCGAAATCCAGAATTACCTGAACATCTTCTCAATGATTATGAATCAACTAGAGAACAAATATGAGAAGGTCGAAAAGCTTCCGTTCAGAGTGATGTGCTTTCTTATTTTGCTTCGATACAGGCGATAAACCGCATTTTTTAGATATCAAAAACGTGGTTTGTCATCACCTGTGTACAAGTACGGATTTATTTGCCCAACGAAACCACAGTAGCTACAACGAGGTTCTTAATCTCCTATTTCTTATCATCGAATAGAGAATGAATATCCAAGGAGTGATTCCTCAATCCAGTATATAGTTTGTTGCGGATAAGGAAATCAATTCTTTTGTAGTATTGCCTTTCAGCTTCAAAGACAGCATGTTCCGTACCAAGATCTGTCTAACACAAAAACAACCTATCAGTAATTGTTGAAAACTTTCTTTGTCCCATTTAATTCTTCCTAATTCATTGGCTTAATCATTGAATCTATAAAATCGATTTCTTCTTGAGAAAGACCATACTTGTCATAGAGTTCTTCATCAGTCCAAGGTTTTGAAAAGTCTTGGATTGGAACATAGGAATAGGCTTCAGGTGATAAATCCTGTGTTGAAGATTTTATTTTGACCAAATACCTAAAGAATCTC
>JBAXZS010000097.1:0-8486 GCA_041670175.1 Sphaerochaetaceae bacterium
CCTTACTCATGCATCTCTGCCTTCGCGACAGCTTTTCTCAAGGCTTCGTTGAAAAAGGTGAAATCATGGCTTCTCCAATGTTCTTGTGAAGAAGTTAATTTCCCAGCTTTTCCTGTAAGAAAGACTCAAAATGTAAAATCTTCTTGCATAATTGTTGGTGAATTGCCAGATGTTCAGAGTCCCTGACCTTTGTTGGTATGTCGGCATGCGTGGAGTGGGAAAAATTGATTCTGGAATCATCCTGTGAAAAGAAAGTGTGCTGAAAACCCTGGCATACAAAAAAGAATAGAGGTATTTAGGAAAGATACAAAGAGAAACCCGTCTGTGCGTTCATATTGTCTATTGAAACACTTGCTATGTACAAACAGAAAACTATGGAATATAATGATTTATAGAAAATATCATACAACAAAGCCCTTATCAAAAATATTCTGTTGTTAAGACTTAGGAATAATACTCAAGCAACATGAGATACTGGTTGTTGTATTGGTACAGGTCGGTGAGCGGAAGAACAAATCGTTTTTGATGATGCACAACCGATGAGTGGGATTTTTAATAACAATACAAGACCCACTAATGCATGGCGAGATTATTCTGTATTGACTTCCGAGAGGGTTGTTTGCAGCCATCGGAATACAAAATCACAAGGAATAACAAAGCATGAGTATTTCACGAATTCTTGGTATCTTATTGGTTGTTGGTGGTATAGCACTTGTTGCCGTAGGCTACTACGCATCTCACGCTGCGGGAGATGCAATCCGTACATTTTTTGGCGCCGATTTAAGTAAGGAAACCCTTTGGTATTTGATTGGTGGTGCAGCGGCCATTGTTGCAGGTATTTTTGTGCTGGGTTCTCATCGTTAACAAGGGATTCCCTGTATGAGAAATTGGTTTTTTGCTTGATTACAATACTGTGAATAGCAAGGAAACCTCATATTACAAAAAAGTAGCGGATATTTTTGACGAGCTGAATTTCATCCTCAATAGTCATAAAATATCTGTGAGCAACAGGGTAAACCCCCTCAATAGGAAAATCTCCTAAATCTCCTTACTTTTGTAAACAGGAACTGGTATCGGGACCAGGTTTTGACGGTATTTATCAGGTCTGATAAGAGGACACAAGATTCATATTAATGGCATGATTAAGAAAGGATGGTCTTTAGCCATGTCTTTGACTATCGTATCCATCGCAAAGGGCTGGGTGCATGAAAATATATTGCAGGATTGATAGAAGAATACCCGGATGGTGCGATGGGGCCGTCATACCCGTGACTCGAGATTGTCGATGATCTTGGAGTCGTGGAACCATCGTGCGAAGCTGGGAAAGGATTGGAAAAGCGGGCTTTTCTTGACAAGAGAGGATTTATTTAATATTCTTTTTATTGAAGGTGTGTTAACTACTGATGGCAATTGCAGCCTAACATTAAGTGACGCACCTTTTCTTGTATCATCCGTATATCTGAAAAGCCCTTCCTTAATCCAGCTAGGGAATTGTCCGTCAAGTCTTCCGTGCATCCCTCATTCCTCATCATTTTCGGATAAGCTCAGGGTGAATATCCTTGAGGAAGAGTAAGTCATTCTTGGTGCCATATTGGCCTTTGTAGGTGTGAAGCAATGAGCAGGCGGAACCTGTGGTGACACCGATACCGCTGTCATCCTCTTGTGGGCAAATCCCCCTTGCACTCTGATGGTTTTCAAGTTTCTTTCCCATACCTTCCACAAGAGATAAAAAAGTATGCAACCCTGTCTTTTGGAAGCTTCCCGATCAATTCTGCTTTTTCTTCAATACTAGGTTTTTTATTGGATTGGACAACATGTTTATATGGTCTCAGGGAGAATTGGAGTTCATGCCGCTATCACCATACACAGTAAACAGAACTTAGTTATTTAGAAGAATTCATTGTATGCCTAAGATTCTCTTTAAAGGGGTGGTGCCCTTTCCTTGATTTCCTGTTGCATGGTTTTTGTTCGCACAATAATTCTAGCAGAGATTAACGAGAATCCTTCATCCTTGTCCTTCTTAATAAAATATTGCTGTTCTTCTTAAAATGTTATTGAAGATTAAAAAAGAGAGGTTATAATGAACAAATATTGTTATTTGTTTTTTTTATTTCTTTCTTAATATTTTTAGGCAGGTGACTTTTGTTCTTATCATATAAAAAATGTATTGCAAAGACTGAAATCAGGAATGGGATTATGATACCTTCTCAAACTGTTGGTGAACATAGTCTTTGTGTTGCTGCTGTAGCTCGTAACCTGATACTTTACCTTAACCAATTTCCCTGTCTTAAGAAACTATTGGAGAATCCAAACTGGATTGAATTTGTGGCTTCAATACATGATGTTGGAAAAATCAGTTATACATTTCAAGGGAAAATATTGAATAAGTGCGGGGATCATACAACTTTGGGAGAAGTGTCTCCTAAGCTAGATGAGATGATTAACTATCATTATACCACAGGTGAAGCCGCTCTTTATGAACTGAATTCAGAGGTCGCCAAGATTGTCGGCGCACATCATGGGCGTGTTCCTAAAGTAAATCAACTCAGGTCTCCCTCTGCTTCATGTTATGGAGGCGCCGAATGGCAGGGAGAGAGAATACATTTTGTAGAAGAGATGGAAAGAGAACTTGGTGTTGATTTGAGTTTAGTCCATTTTTTTAATCATCAATTCATCACGGGATTGTTAATCTTTTCCGATTGGCTTGCTTCTGGAGAGATGGCAGATGTTCATCCCTTGACTATCCAGGATTGTATGAAAGAAGCAGGAGAGGCTTTGGAAAAAATTCACTATCGATTGGCATTCCCCAAGGTTGATAAACAGTTTGAAGAAATTTTTGGTTTTAGTCCTCGGCGGATTCAGCAACAATTTTATTGTGAGATAAAAGCAGGTGGCGTTTATATCTTGGAAGCTCCCATGGGTATAGGAAAAACCGAAGCGGCTTTTTTTGCTGTGTATAAGTTATTGAAAGAACATAAGATAACCGGAATGTATTTTGGCCTTCCTTCTACAGTGACTTCAAATCAAATTGAAATAAGAGCCCTTAATTTTTTTAATACTATTATTCCAGGTTCGTCGGTTCAGTTAATTCATGGTTTAGCATGGCTCCAAACCGATTTTAACTCGGATTCGGATATGAATCTTTGGTATTCGACTTGCAGGCGTGCTCTTCTTGCTCCTTTTGGGGTCGGCACGATCGATCAAGCCTTAATGTCGGTAATACGAGTCCATTACAACTCCCTTCGCACTTTCTCATTAGCGGGGAAAGTAGTGATACTCGATGAGGTGCATTCCTATGATACCTATACTTCTACCCTTCTTGATGAATTGATCAAAATGCTTCAGCAGTTAGGTTCGACTGTAATTATTCTTAGTGCAACTTTGACTCTCAAACAAAAAGCAGAGATGCTAGGAGTGAACTGCTCTGAATTAGGGAAAGGCATATATCCAGCATTGACAAAGAAAGAAGGTGATTTTCTTGAAGTGATTCCTTTGGAATCCATGGAATCATCATCCGTTTCAGTGGAGATTCTTCCTTGGGATAATGATGCAATAGATCAGGCCATAGATGCTGCTATTAGTGGGCAGCAGGTATTGTGGATAGAAAATGTTGTTGCTGAAGCTCAGGATGCTTATTCGATTTTTACCTCAAGACTTGCAGGTACAAATATTGAGATTGGACTGTTGCACTCCTGTTTTACTCCTAATGATCGAAATAGAATTGAACAAAAATGGATTGCCCAATATGGAAAAGATGGAGGAAAGCAAAGGAAAAATTGTGGAAGAATCCTTGTGGGAACTCAGGTCTTGGAGCAATCCTTGGATTTGGATGCGGATCTATTGTTTTCTCGACTTTGTCCTATGGATATGCTTTTGCAAAGAACTGGTAGGCTCTATCGGCACAGGTGCATTGATCCCTTTCGGCCCAGTTTTGCGCAGAGAAGGCTTGTTGTCATGGATGCCTTTGATAGTGAAAAAAAGCCAGTAGGGAAAACCCAGTTTGTTTATTCTCCTTATGTATTAGTAAGAACAAAAGAGCTTCTTAATAATCTTACTCAGATTACTATCCCACAGGATATGACTTGCTTGTTGGAAAATGTATACAAAGACAGAGAAGAAACAGGGATATTGCAGCAGTGGAAACAGAAGATTATTGATGACAAGAAACAACAAAGTTCTCAAGCCCTGTATGCGACCGAGGAAAGTTCTCCAACTGAAGAAGATGATTTTGTTTCAACCCGATATCCTGGTGATGAGAGAGGCTCTCTCCTTCTGGTATCAGATTTGTCATGCAATGCTGATTCAATCGTTATGCTAACTACTAACAATACCAAGTTGAAAATCATGATAAGTGATATACCGTCCAATCTAGAAAGAAAACGTATTGCAAAAGTAATAATTGAAAATTGTGTTGGGGTGAGTTTGTCTGTTATCAATGGGATTCCTACTTCGGATAAAATACTCAATTGTTTAAAAAAATATATCTATATAAAGCCGGATAACACGGATTTCGCAATTGGTATTGTTACTAATTGTGTTGTACATGACAACAATGGAAATACTGTAGGAATGTATCGGAATGATTATGGCTTTAGAAAGGAAACAAAATGAAAGAATACAATCTGGTCACTGAGAAATGGATTCCCATAAGAAATCACGAGAGAGTTTCCCTTGCCGATATTTTTGTTGATAAATCCTTGAAGGAACTTGGTGGTAATCCTTTGGAACATATTGCAGTAACTAAGTTCTTGCTTGCAATTTGCCAGGATGCCTATACACCGCAAGACAATAGAGAGTATCTCGCTTATGATGAGAATCAATTATGCTCCGAGGTATCTGCTTATCTTGATAACAATAGTGAGTTTTTCAATCTTTATGATGAAAAGCAACCTTTCTTGCAGTTTCCTGCTCTGATTAAATCAGAAAAGGTTCTGGCCTATGAAAAAGGATTTCCAGAGATACCAAGTGAAAATGGTACTATTCTCTATCAAAGTCAGGTACTGGTGAATGTCAGGAATGCCCAAAGGGCTATGATGCTGATTGTGAACCAAGGGTTTGCTTTTGGTGGAAAGAAAACAGATTCCAAAACCACCTTGGATAAGGAACTTGTACGAAAGAGTGCAAGTTGCGGGCCGTTGCAGGGCAATAGTTACTTACATGCCTATATTGAAGGGGACACTGTTCTTCAAACCTTGAAGTTGAACATTCTCACTGTTGAGGAAATTCAACGGCATCATTTTCTGTCTGAGGGAGTGGGAATTGCTCCTTGGAGGCAAATGCCGACAACCGAGAAGGATTCAATAGCAGAAAAATATATTCATTCATATATGAGTCAACTGATACCAATGAATCGGTACTTGCTTTTTCTTGAGGATGATTATCGTCTAATTGAGGGGATTAGCTACCCTCCACTCTCTACACAATGGTATCCCTTTTCGGTCTCTGTTGCGCAACTGGATTTTGATAAACCAATCGTTATTCATGCTAATCCGACAAAAAAGCCTTGGAGAAGTTTACCTGCAATGCTTTCCTTTATGAATGAGGATAGTCAAAAAGAAAAGTATGGTAATGAGCAGTTGAGTTTTGGGTTGAGCAAAGTAAAAGAATTAAAGCTGTCTCACTACCACATCTATGCTGGTGGGGTGAACACATCAAATACCGCTGGAGAACATACGGTTGGAAATGGTTGTGATTTTGTCCAATCTCGATTTGACTTGAATGTAAAGGACAGTGAGGAGTTCTGGTTTCTTTATTACGAAAAAGCGATTGGTATATTTGAGCAATGTTCCAATATCCTTTGGGGGGCCATAAGAAATTTTTATGTGGAGCTTGGGTATTCTAATGTTGCAAAAGCAAAGGCATCATCAGGACAAGCATCTTTCTGGGATCAAGCGGAGTCCTTGGCGAAACTATTGATTTGCGCATGTCAGGATTCTGATACTAATGCTTTGAATAATATTTATAATACTATAATTTCATATTGTGCAAATATATATTCAGAGTTTTGCGAGAACTCAACCCCTCGCCAATTTGTTTCATGGGTAAAAAATCAACCGAATTTTAAGAAAATATTTGAGGAGATGAAAGAATGACAGAAAAAAGTATTGCTTATATCAACTATTTGCTCGGTATAGAAAACAATAGTCATATATCTGCAGCAATTCGAAAAGGAGAAAGACCTACTACAGAAATGTATTCTTATCAATTTCTTTCCCAGTGGTGTGATATCACAAAACCCTGGGAATTTAGACCATATGCATTAGTAGGTGCTTCCTTTCTTCGGTCAAAAAATCATCATGACGGTTCTCTGGACATCGGGAAGGCTCTTGCCTTGTGTTATCAAAACTTTGATAAGGACAAACCTAATTCACGATTGCTGGGTTTGTGTTCTTGCACTAATACTGAAGAAGCTTGCCAAAAAATCAGGCCAATTCTGGCTTTTGTTGTTTCTAAAGGTGTTGGGGTGTGCTATTCCCAGCTTCTAGATGATTTATTGTACTTTAGCGATAAGACAAAGCGACGATGGGTTGCAGGTTTTTATGCAAAAAAGAAGGAGGAAGAATGATCCTTTCAAGAGTTCGTCTATCTGCTCGTGATTGTGCTGTTCGGCGGATATATAGTGATTATGATATTCATCGATTTGTTTACTCAATGTTTATCGATGATAGTCACGTAAAGAGGGATTTTTTATTTTGTGATGAAGGAGTCAGTCGAGGAATTCGTTCGATAGTGATTTTTTCAAAGAGAATTCCACAGAAACCTGAGGTTGGTATTCTTGAATACAAGCTTTTAGATGATATGTATTTCTCCCACACTTATTATCAATTCAGTATCAAATTGAATCCTGTTAGGAAAGATAGCGTTTCAAGAGAACGAATTCCTATTACGGACAAACTTGAGTTGCAAGAGTGGTTTGGTAGGCTTTCTGTGCGTAATGGATTTCAAAGTTGTGCAGAACTTGTGATTGAACGAAAAGAACCAGTAATAACAAAGAAAAAACAGTTTATGATAACTCTTTCTTCATTTGTTTTTTCCGGAATCATGGAAATCATAGACAAGGAAAAGTTTATTATTGCTGTGGAAAATGGTCTTGGGCATGGAAAAGCTTTTGGCTTTGGCCTGATGAAAATCTTACCAGTTGAAAATAAAAAATAGGAGAAAAAAATGTACGAAAGAAATTGTTTTGCAGGAAGGATACTTGAGTTTCATATTTTACAATCATTTCCTACCACTTGTTTGAACAGGGATGATATTGGCTCTCCGAAGACTGCCATTGTTGCCGGTGTCAATAGAGCAAGAGTTTCTTCTCAATGCTGGAAACGAGCTGTACGAATGGAAATGCAAAGGCAAGGGATATCGATTGCTACACGAAGTAAATACTTACTTAAAAAGCTAGTTGGAGTTCTTCAAAATCAAGGAGCAACCGAGGATGAAGCACTGGCATGTTCTGAGAAGGTCATGGAAGAATTTTATGATGTGTATAAAAAGGATAAGAAAAACAAGGATTCGGAAGCTTCAAAGGAAAGGACTCAGGAAAAAGATATGGCTATTCTTTTTATGAGTGATAGTGAAATGGAGAAGGTTGCCGAGTATTGTAAATTAAACTCCTTTGATTCAGAGAAAATTGAGAGCAAGAAAATCATTGAGATAATTAAGGATGTGAAGGCTGCAAAAGTGCTTGATGGTCTTGATATGGCTTTGTTTGGAAGGATGGTTGCCAAGAATAATCAATTGAATATTGAAGGAGCCAGTGCTTTTTCTCATGCACTTTCTACTCATCGGGTGGATAACGAATCTGATTTTTTCACAGCTGTTGATGATTTGACAGTAGGGAAAACTGATTCTGGCTCAAGCCATCTCGGAAATACAGATTTCAACAGTGCAACATATTACAGATATGTGAGGATTGATTTGGGACTACTTTATGAAAATCTTGGTGGTGCAAATATGGCTGAGGCTCTTGAGGCTTTCACCCGTGCTCTTTTTACGGCAGTTCCTTCTGCAAGACAAAATTCCATGGCAGGATTTTGTCCTTGGGAATATGCAAGGATTCTGATTCGCAAGGGGCAAGCACTGGAACTTCCTCTAAGTAAACCCGTTACTGAAAAGGGTGAGGGATATCTTGGTGCCAGCAAAGCGATGCTTCAGGATTTTATTTTGACAAAGGAAAAACAATTTGGGTCGATGTATGGGAAACAACTTGACTTGACCTTTGATGACAACACCTGCATTGATGATATTGTAACTTCCATTTCGCAAGAGATTGGGAGGTCATAATGGCAAAGTATGTTTTGCTATGGTTGGAGGGCCCCATGCAATCATGGGGCACCGATTCTCTTTTTACAATGCGAAGTACTAATTTATTTCCTTCAAAGTCAGCGATATTGGGAATGATTTGTCTTGCTTGTGGGCGCTTGGGAGAACAGAGGGAATTCTTGAACTCATTTGCTGATACGCAATGGGATGCTTTGGCTTTTACCTATAAA
>JBAXZS010000098.1:0-8407 GCA_041670175.1 Sphaerochaetaceae bacterium
CGCCGATGGTACTACGGTCTTTCCGTGGGAGAGTAGGTAGCCGCCGGGCCCTTTCTTTTTCCCCCTCACACAGGGGTTCTTTGCCGCCTCGGATACTATGTCTGAGGCCTTTTTTTTGTCTCCTGAACAAGAATCAAACTTTGATTTTCTCTGAAAACAGGATTCCTTATGATTCCCTTTTTTAATGAGTATACAGGTATTCCTTCAAGATATTTTCTCTTATGATTGACCGGAACTGCCGAAGTCCAGTACCCTTGGCGTATCGAAACGCAGTGCATTATTCATTGGAGGTGTCCTATGTGTGGAATTGTCGGGTATATTGGCGATGTGCAAGCGACTCCTGTTTTGCTTCGGGCACTGAAGAAACTGGAATACCGTGGATATGATTCCGCCGGTATCGCAGTGATGAACGGGACGGAAATCACTGTAAGGAAAGCGAAAGGCCAACTGCACATGCTTGAGGAAAAAATTGCCCAGGAAGAAATTCCTGGAACTATGGGCATCGGCCATACCAGATGGGCAACCCATGGAGAACCTTCTGATATTAATTCCCATCCTCATACCGATATCTCAGGGAAAATAGCTATTGTTCATAATGGAATTATTGAAAACTATATGGCACTGAAATCTCGGCTTCAGGCGAAAGGGATTGTTTTTCGTAGTCAGACCGACACCGAGGTGATTGCCCATTTGATCAATTCCCACTATGAAGGGGATCTTTTTGAAGCAGTGATGCGAACCTTGAAGGATTTGGAAGGTTCCTATGCGCTGGGTATCATTTGCAGTGATTTTCCTGATCGTATTATAGCCGTTCGCAAGGATAGTCCCTTGGTGGTTGGTTTGGGAAACGGAGAAAGTCTGATTGCTTCTGACGTCCCCGCACTCCTTGACCATACTCGGGAAGTCTACTTTCTTGAGGAACGGGAGATAGCGGTGCTGTATCGAGATCATGTTGATCTATTCACAGATCAGGGGGAACGGATTATCCGCAAGGCGTTCCATGTCGATTGGGATGTCGAGTCCGCAGAAAAAGGTGGATATGCTCATTTCATGTTGAAGGAGATTCATGAGCAACCAAAAGCGCTCAGAGATACTCTACGTCCAAGAGTCAAAGATAAAAGAATTGTTTTTGACGAGATTGTAATGGATGATTCCTGGAAGAACGCCCAGCGCATCGTCATGGTCGCCTGTGGAACTGCATATCATGCAAGTGTCGTGGGGAAATATGCCTTTGAGCATTTCGCCCGGATTCCTGTCGAGGCTGACATAGCTTCCGAATATCGTTATCGTGACCCGATTGTCACTGGCCATGACCTGTTCATTGCTATCAGTCAGTCAGGAGAGACAGCCGATACATTGGCGGCTGTGCGCCTGGCCAAGAAAAATGGAGCGAAAGTACTTGCCATAACCAACTGTGTCGGTTCCACCATCGCCAGGGAAGCCGATAACGTTCTGTATACCTGGGCCGGTCCCGAGATTGCCGTTGCATCAACAAAGGCCTTCACCACACAGATGATGTGTCTTTACTTGCTGGCTCTTAAGCTTGGGCACCTCAGGGGTACCATCTCAGACGAAAGTTTTCAGGAATATCTTGAGGAGTTGGGTTCACTTCCTCAGAAAGCCCAACAGCTCATTGAGGGAAAAGAGAAGATACAGAAGTTCGCTTCCCGGCAGTTCAATAAGAGGAAAGTGTTCTTTATGGGCAGGCAGTTTGACTATGCCATCAGTTTGGAGAGTGCTTTAAAGCTCAAGGAAATCAGCTATACCCATTCAGAGGCTTTTGCCGCTGGGGAGTTGAAGCATGGCCCCATTGCTTTGGTGGATTCTTCGACCCTGGTGGTTGCCATAGCGACCCAGACATCACTTTTTGAGAAAATGGCCTCGAACATCAGGGAAGTTACCTCCAGAGGTGCCTCTACTTTGGTGATTACCCAAGAAGGAACTGATGAATTCGATGGATGTTGCGATGAGATTCTCACAATTCCCCGTACGCTTGATAGCATGACCCCGATTCTTTCAATCATTCCGATGCAATTGTTTGCTTATTATTGTTCGGTGCAGAAGGGTAACGATCCAGACAAACCACGGAATCTGGCCAAAAGTGTGACTGTGGAATGATGAATTTCTGGTAATGTCACATAGCTTGTTTCTTTGTGTGTAGTATATCAAGAAGTAGGAATTGTTTTTCTGAGAAGGAACTTTCGATAGAATTTCTATTGACACTTTCAGTGGTTGAAGAATAGAATCAAAAAAAGCAAGGAAGCTTACCGAGAGGTGGCTTCCTTTTTTTTATCTTCATACAACCATAGGGGGCATGCAACAATGAAAAAACGCCTGGCTTTGTACACGCTGTTGTTGACCGTGACGTTTATCTTGCTGACAAGTTGTGGAAAATCCGCAGAGAAATCAACGGAGAGTACTACGGAAAAATCCGGGACGCCTGTAGAGGCATCGACGGACACGAAAACGATGACATCGGTTGGAAACAACTCGGTCTCGCAGCAAAAGGACATTATCGCAGCGATTTCACTGGATTTCACCACGATGGATCCGATGGATACAAGTGATACTCTTTCCGGTGGCATCCAGAGGATGATCATGGATGGTCTGTTCGGATTTGATGACGATATGAACATCTATCCAATGCTCGCCACCGGTTATCAGGCCAACGATGTTGCCACCGAATATACAATCTCATTACGTAAAGGCATCTCGTTTACTGATGGTGCTCCCTGGAATGCTGATGCGGCTTTGGCGAATTTTACGAAATGGGCGGACAAGTCGCTTGGCCTGAAACGTACCACGTTTCTCTCAGGAGTGCTGAAGAAATGTGAAAAGGTTGATGACTATACAATTAAAGTCACTCTCAACGAACCATTTGGTGCTTTTATCAGCAATCTTGCTCATCCGGCATGTCTGATTATGAGTCCTAAGCAAATAGCAGCAGGACAGGAAGCTTGTGCCTATTCTCCGGTGGGGACAGGGCAGTATAGTTTCGTTGAATGGGTTCAAGGTGATCACCTTACGCTGAAACTTAACGAAAAATGGTGGGGATATGATTCTTCTCTCACTGGGGGTCCTTCCCTTGCAGATAAGGATGCAGGATGCAGGACCGTTACCTTCAAACCGGTTGGCGAGGGTTCCACCAGAGTGGCCATGCTGATGTCCAATGATGCACAGATTATCTGGCCTGTGCCGACCGAGAGTATGAATGTGCTGAAGGCAAATTCCAATGTCTCGGTCTTTCAGGCTGAAGGGATAGTCGTCCGTTATTTCATGATGAACAATCAGAAGGCGCCATTCAATGATTTGCGTGTGCGTCAGGCGATTAATTATGCAATTGACAAGAATGCCTACATACAAGTCGTGAAGAATGGTTTGGGTTCAGTCGCAACCTCGATTATCGGTCCTGCGGTCCAGTATTATAAGAGAAATGAACCTGTCCCGTACGATAAGGAGAAGGCTAAGCAGTTGCTTGCAGAGGCAGGATACCCGAATGGATTCTCTCCTACCCTCATGTATGCCAGTACTTCGGCAAACCAGAAACAGGCTGAGTTTTTCAAGCAACAACTTGCAACTGTGGGCATCAATCTCAAGTTGAATGGTATGGAAAGTGCTATTTTAAACCAGAAAGTGCAAGGGGCAAAAGGACCCGGCTCACAGGTAGAAGTGGAAATATACCTTTCTGGATGGTCCCCCTCCACCGGTGATGCCGACTGGGGTATCAGACCGTTGCTGGCAATCGAATCCGAACCGCCAAAGAGTTATAATATGTGCTACTTCGAGAATGAAAAGCTTGAAGGTTACATAAAAGCAGGGTTGCAGAGTGCAGATGACACGATACGACGCGAGGCTTATACCAATGCACAGAATCTTATTTGGGAAGAAGTTCCAATGGTTATCCTTGCTAACGATTACAATACGTGGGCAACTGGCAAGGATATAACCGGAGTGAAGATTTATCCTGACGGGGCGATTAACATGAAGAATGCCAAAATATCAAAATAGGTGCATCCATAGTCAATTGTGTTCACAGATGAGGGTGTCCTGGAATGTAACGGGACATCCTTGTCGTATGCTTCGAAATGGAACACGGAGGAGGCACCAGAGTGTTTAGATATATCAGACGGCGTATGCTGGGAACTATTCCCACGTTGCTTATCGTCATTACTTTTGTTTTTTTCTTCGTGAGATTGATTCCTGGTGATCCAGCACGACTTGTTGCTGGGGAACAGGCGACCCAGGCCGATGTGGAAGTCGTTCGTGTAAGACTTGGGTTGGATAAACCGCTTGGTATGCAGTATGTTGCCTATATTACTGGTCTTCTGCATGGGGATTTGGGAATGTCATTGCGGACCAAACGTCCGGTTACTACAGAAATTGCTGGTCGGTTTGGTAATACGATGAAACTTGCTTTGGTCACTCTTGCCTGGAGTACGATTGCCGGTGTGTTGTTTGGCGTCTGGTCCGGTCGGCATCGGGGAAGATGGCAGGATTATCTGGGAATGACGGTTTCCGTGTCAGGAATATCCATTCCCTCCTTCTGGCTTGGATTTCTCCTGATTATGCTTTTTTCTGTAAAGTTGAGATGGCTGCCAACTACAGGGGCGAGCTCTTGGAAATGTTTCATATTGCCGTCGGTCACTCTGGGTGTGAACATTGCGGCTATCATCGCCCGCTTTACCCGTTCTTCAATCATCGAAGCGTTCAAGGAAGATTACGTGCGTACTGCCCGTGCGAAAGGCCTGAAAGAGAACGTTGTTACATGGAAACATGCTTTTCGCAACTCAATGGTGTCCGTCATTACCGTTGTGGGGCTTCGTTTCGGTTTTTTGCTTGGAGGCTCTGTCGTTGCTGAGGCGGTCTTCGCATTTCCCGGCCTTGGCACACTGTTAATCGAATCAGTCAATTATCGTGATTATCCTGCGATTCAGTCACTGATTCTTATTTTCTCGCTGCAATTCCTTATTATCAACATGGTTGTGGATATTCTTTATGCAGCGCTCAACCCTGAGATCAAATTTGGGTAAGGAGGACGAAATGATAACGGTGCAACAAACGATAGATTCCAATCCTGTGGAAGTTGTCGACAAAGTGAGTAAGGTGAGGACTCCATTCACAGACATGATCCGCAAGTTTCTCAAGCAGAAAAATGCAGTCGTGGCTCTAATATTCATACTCTTTTTGGTTTTCCTTTCTTTTTTTGGAGACTCTTTGATTTCTCATCAGATTAATGAATATGATTATTCTGCAATACTGTTGGGGCCAAGCAAGGCGCATCCGTTTGGTACGGATGAGTTTGGACGAGATCTTTTCTCAAGAATCATCAGTGGAACAAAAATATCTCTTGCCGTCGGTCTGTCCGCGGTGACGGTAGGTGCTCTTTGTGGAACAATCCTTGGGTTGCTCGGTGGCTATTACCGTGGCATTGTCGATGCGATTATCATGAGATTTGCCGATACGCTCTTCGCATTTCCCGGCATCATCCTTGCAATTGCGATTGTTGCGATTCTTGGTAGTGGCTTGGCTAACGTGGTGATCGCCGTTGCTGTTTTCTCAACACCAACCTTTGCCCGTCTGGTGCGTGGAGAGACTCTCGCCTTGCGCACATCCGTTTTCGTACAAGCAGCGAGGAATCTTGGTGCATCGGACGCTCGGATCATCTTCCGGCATATCCTGCCAGGTGCCATTCCCGACATTATCGTCCAGTACACGATGTCGATAGGCTCATCAATCCTTACGGCAGCAAGCCTCAGTTTTCTTGGTATGGGTGCACAGCCGCCAACTCCTGAATGGGGGCTTATGCTCGCCAATGGACGAAACTATATCATGATGGCACCACATGTAACCATATTTCCCGGTCTGGCCATCTTGTTCACTGTGTTGAGTTTCAACATCTTTGGTGATGGTCTGCGCGATGCGCTTGACCCGAAACTCACCGACTGAGGGGGACGTCATGGAGAAAAGGGGACACACAATATTGGAAGTCAGGAACCTGCGGACACATTTTATGTTGGACGAGGGGGAGGTTCGGTCTGTCGATGGCGTGGACATTGATCTGAAAGAAGGCTCTACTTTGGGATTTGTCGGAGAGTCAGGCAGCGGTAAAAGCGTCACGGCCCTTTCAATCATGGGACTTCTTATGGGGACCAGAGGCAAAATCACCGAAGGGACCATTCGTCTTGATGGGAAAGATATTGTCCATATAAGTGAAGAAGAAAAACGCAAATTGCGGGGTGGAAAGATATCGATGATTTTTCAGGAACCGATGACAAGCCTCAATCCTGTGATGTCAATCGGAAAACAGGTTGAGGAATGTATACTTCAACATGAGAAGATCACCCATAAAGAAGCTTGGGAAAAGGCGGAGCATATGTTGCGGATGACTGGTGTTCCCCGGGTCGAGCATATGATGCATGAATATCCTTTTCAACTTTCTGGAGGGCAAAGACAGAGGGTGATGATTGCCATGGCGCTTTCCTGCAAGCCTCGTATCCTTATTGCTGACGAACCGACGACGGCACTGGACGTAACAATTCAAGCCCAGATACTTGATCTTATGAACACTTTGAAAAAAGAGACCGGCACCTCGATTCTCTTCATTACACACGATTTGGGAGTGGTAGCAGAAATATGTGATGATGTTGTGGTCCTGTATTGCGGACGGGTTGTTGAGAAAGCCGATGTATGTACTCTTTTCGCTCACCCTGCCCATCCTTACACCCAAGGATTGCTGGCATCTGTCCCCCAGCTGGGAGTCCATGTCGCAGAGCTTGATTCAATTCCAGGCAATGTCCCTGATCCTCGGCATTTGCCCAAGGGATGCAAATTCGCACCCCGA
Organism: Sphaerochaetaceae bacterium; assembly: GCA_041670175.1. Classification (GTDB taxonomy): domain Bacteria; phylum Spirochaetota; class Spirochaetia; order Sphaerochaetales; family Sphaerochaetaceae; genus JBAXZS01. The sequence goes on from JBAXZS010000098.1 coordinate 6,842, forward strand.
TGTAAAAAGGCATTTGCTCTGTGTTTCGAGGAAGAACCGGGATTTTTCGACTTGGAGGATGGACATGCAAGCCGTTGCTGGCTTTGCGAAAAAAAGACATCCGGTCCTGCTAATAATCAGCCACATGTTGCTGTTCTTGTGGCTCAGTCTGATGCCGGGAGGCAAGGGGAAAACAAGAATGGGCGAAGATAATCTTCTTCATGTCGAGGATCTGTATATTCACTACCTTGTCTCCGGCCAGGGAGGGAGAAAAGAATATGTAAGGGCTGTGGATGGAATCTCCTTTGATGTTCGACGTGGCGAGGTCTTTGGCATTGTCGGAGAGTCCGGCTGTGGCAAATCGACATTGGGTAGGGGTATCTGCAAGCTGGAAACGCCTTCGTCGGGTACCATCATGCTGGATGGCGAGAATATATCCAATTATGATTCGAAACGCATGCGACCTATCCGTAAGAAAATCCAGATGGTCTTTCAGGACCCCTATGCTTCACTTGATCCTCGCATGTCGATTTTCAATATCATCTCCGAGCCGTTGATTATCCACAAGTTGGCCTCAAATAAGCAAGATTTGGAGGAAAAAGTCATTGCTCTTTTACACAAGGTCGGGTTGGAAGACTATCATGCCCGTCGATATCCCCATGAATTCTCCGGGGGTCAAAGACAACGGATTGGCATCGCCCGAGCCTTGGCTGTCGAGCCCCAGCTTATCATAGCCGATGAACCTGTGAGTGCTCTGGATGTCTCAATCCAGGCACAGGTGCTTAACCTAATGACCCATCTCCAAAAGGAATTGAAGCTTACCTATGTTTTCATCGCTCATGATTTGAGCGTTGTGGAGCATATCAGCGACCGGGTTGGGGTGATGTACTTGGGGAATTTTGTCGAGGTCTCCGATAAGGAAAAATTGTACAGTCATCCGTTGCATCCCTACACGCAGGCATTGCTGTCCGCGGTTCCAATTCCTAACCCGACTGTAAAGCGCAACAGGATAATTTTGGAAGGAAGCATCCCTTCGGCGGTAAATCCTCCCCCAGGATGCAAATTTCATACGCGATGTCCAAAATGTATGGAGATTTGCGAAACTGTCCCCCCCCGTTGCTACAAGGCTGATGAGGGACATTATGTGTACTGCCATCTTTACGATGACCTTGAACAGAAAGCCTTGTACAACGAAGGAGATATAAGAATATGAAGATATTCATAAGTGCGGATATTGAAGGTTGCGCAGGGTTGGCGTTTCCCGAAGAAACCCACAAGGAGCAGGATGTCTATAAGAAATTCGCCACAGAAATGACTGCCGAGGTAGTCACTGCATGCGAGGCGGCTCATGAGGCGGGTGCGGATGAGATTGTGGTGAAAGACGGTCATGGAGATGCATCGAACATTGATCCGTTCGAACTTCCGCCATATGTGACGCTGATTCGTGGTAAAAGCGGTCATCCATACAACATGATGTGGGGCCTCGATGATTCGTTCGATGGGGTGTTGTATATTGGCTATCATGCTCCTGCAGGGGATCCAAACTTCACCTTGAGCCACACATCGACGGGCAATAGCCTTTACCTC
>JBAXZS010000099.1:0-8310 GCA_041670175.1 Sphaerochaetaceae bacterium
ATGGTACTTCTTGGCTTTTCTTGCCACTCCAATGACGACCTTTCCCCTCAGGGACTGTCCATCGATCTTGCCCTCTCCCGTGAAGACCATGTCGGCATTCTGTACCAGGGATTCGAAATGGACTGTATCAAGCACTGTCTCGATTCCCATTTGTAATCGGGAGGAGAAGAAGGCGCACATGCCTCCTCCCATGCCTCCGGCGGCACCACTGCCAGGGATGTTCTGGATATCGAGGCCGCAATCTTTTTTGATGACCTGGGCAAGGCTTTCAAGGTTCTTGTCAAGAAGCTCGACCATTTCTGAATCCGCACCCTTCTGGGGCCCGAAGATGTAAGCCGCTCCTGTTTTCCCATAGAACGGATTATCGATGTCGCACATGGTGGTTATGGTGATGCCTTTGAGTATCGGGTTGAGTGTCGAGGTGTCGATATGGACAATCTTGTTCAAGGTCCCTCCCGTTGGGATGAAGCTCTTGCCGTTCTTGTCAAGGAAGGTGACGCCACAGGCGGCGGCGCAGCCACAACCTCCGTCGTTGGTTGCCGATCCGCCCAGTCCCATGATTATCTGTTTGCAACCTCGTCTGGCGGCGTCAAGCATCAGCTCCCCGACCCCGTAGGTCGAGGTCTTGTCTGGATGCTTGTCATCCCCAACAAGAGGAAGCCCGCTACAGGCCGCCATCTCGATGATGGCCTTGTTCGCAGGCAAAATGCCGTAAAAGGCTTCCATCTTGTCTCCATAGGGGCCTTGTACCGTGACTGTGATTCTGTCTCCTCCCAGGGCCTGAAGGAATGCATCCACACTTCCTTCTCCTCCATCTGCTACAGGAATACTGGTAATTTGAGCATCAGGATAATTGTTCTTGATGGAAGTTGCCATGATGGCGCAAATCTCCTGAGAACTCATGGTTCCTTTGAATGAATCGGGTATCAACAGAAAACGATGCATAGGTGACTCCTTGTAAAAAGATGGGCCGGGGTTCCCCCCGGCCTGAAATCGGGTAATGAGCATATTAAAGCATAAATAGAGATAAAATCCAAATGAAAATGATATCGACAATGCCCATGATCAAGGTGACCATGGTATGGCTCTTATATCCTTGGTCCACGGTCATCTCTCCAAAATTGGTAACCACCCAGAAGTAACTGTCGTTGGCATGGGAAACGGTCATTGCACCGGCTCCGATGGCCATGACTGTAAGGATGGCGGCTAAGGGGGAAGTGAGGCCGAGAGCGCTCATCATCGAGTCATTGGCCGCAATGCTCCCCATGATTCCTGCGGTTGTGGTGATGGCCACGGTTGAGGAGCCCTGGGCGCTTTTAAGAATGGCCGCGATAAGGAACGGGAAGAAGATGCCGATATGTGCCAAAACCTGGGCATGCCCTTTCATGTAGTCAACAAAGCCTGCCGAGGTGATGACCTTGCCGAGTACTCCGCCTGCAGCGGTGATGAACAAAATCGGTCCGACCACTTTCAAGGTCTCATTGGTCAGGGAATTGAAATCACCGAGCAATCCACGTTGAGCCATCAGTATGATGCCGAAGATAAGACCTACTGTCAGAGCGATGATGGGAGTCCCGAGAAATACACAAAGGGTCGCCCCTGCTCCTGTCCACTTGGCTGCACTGGAGATCGAGCCAAGGGCCATGCAAAGGATCGGGACGATAATCGGGGCGAGTGCCATGAAGCCATTGGGCAAACTCCCAAAACTCTTCAGCAATTCCTCGTAGCTTTGGCCTTTCTCGTCGACTTCGAAATCCTCCTTGGCCTTGATTCGCTTACCGATGTAGTTGGCGAAGAAATAGGCGGCGATCAAACCAGGGATGGATACCAAGCATCCGATACCGATGACTGCAAGAAGATTCTCTCCGATTCCCAGCGTGCCTGCGGCGGCGATTGGACCTGGTGTCGGCGGGATGAAGACATGCGAGGTGTAAAGACCGGCCGAGAGGGCCACGGTCATCGCCACCGAGCTATATCTTGTCTTGCGTTGCAAGGCCCGTCTGATCGGATCCAGGATGACAAAGCCGCTATCACAGAAAACCGGGATGGATACTACCCAACCCATGATTTCCACGGCCAGGTCCGGATGTTTCTTTCCCACGACACGCACCACCATCTCCGCGAGCTTGATGGCTCCTCCCGTTTTTTCCAGGATGGTTCCAATCATGGCTCCGAGGATGATGACGATGCCGATTGAACTAAAGGTTCCACTGAAGCCGCTTCCGATGATTCCTGGGATGTTCTTCAAAGGGATGCCGACGACTATGGCCAGTAGCAACGAAATACCCATGAGCGCCAGGAAGGGATGAACCTTCCATTTGGAGATGGCGATAATCATCACTGCTATCGCTATCACAAAGGTAATAATCAATCCTACTCCAGACATTTCCTAATCCTCCTAAAGATTTGAAATTCAACCACCTGATTATATCATGATTTTTTCGATGCGCTGGATGTTTTCTTTCAATGAAAGTGGAGAAAATGAAGGTTAACGGAATATCTCCTTGCATTTCCATTATGTCTCAGGAAATAAACGTATTTGATTTCCTCGAAAAGTTTTCAGAATATAGGTTGACATTAATTAGTAATATGGCTATCCTTGCATGGCAATTCGACGCAGGGTGGAGCAGTTGGCAGCTCGTCGGGCTCATAACCCGAAGGTCAGGGGTCCGAGTCCCTTCCCTGCTAAAGGTAATAGTGGATTTCAATACGAATCTACAGAAAAACCCCCATTTTCCACGTGAAATTGAGGGTTTTTTCATATCCAGAGGCCATTTGGCTCCGAAAATGGTTTGATTCCCAAAAAAGTGTAGATTTGGATTTTACCCCACCTCCAGAATGCGTAAAATGGGCATTTGAGGTAGGTGACGGATAAAGAGAAGGCCCTCCAGCCGGCAATTAACCGACCAGGGTGGAGACAAGAGTCTCCTCATCGGAAGCATCATCAACGGCCGTGTTGCCCTGAAATGCGTCTACGCCGCTTTTGGCATCATAATTCTGTGAGAGGGTGAGAGCCGAGCCCATCCTGGTGAGCATGTCGGACAGGCCCTTCCACTGGAGGTAGGCCTGGTAGCCCGACTCGCTTCCCGAGTGCTCCGGCATCTGGTCCCATGCCATCCAGCCGGACGCGCCCATCGTCCTGAGGTCTTGGGAAGCCTTCGTGTTGCGATAGCTCTTCCTTTGGCTCCAGGGCTGGTCGGCGGTCAGAAGGTCCATGAGTTGGTTCTCATAGATTTTCATCTCGTCGTTGAGCTTGCCCATCGAGGAGACGATCGTGTCCGGAGAATACTTGGTTCCAACCAGGCTCGCACCACCGACCTCGAAGTCGGCTCTCAGCTTGGTGTCTGTATTGAGGTCATTGATGATTCTGCAGACTTCAGAAAGGCGTGCAACGAGCCAGTCAAAGGCAGGCTCGAGTGCCATGACGATTCCTTCTCCAAGTCCTTCCTTCACATCACCCAACAGATTGTTAATTTGGGTGATCTTTCCTGTAGGAGTAGCGGCAACCTTCTGTGCAAGTCCTCCATAGGCGTTGGCCACCTTGTCGAGAATCAAGCTTTGGGCGTCAAATGTCTTGCCGGAAGCCAGAAGCGAGTTTATGGTCTCCTTCTCCGAGGCGCTGAATGTGATGTTGGCTTGTCTCAGAGTCCTAAGTCCCGTTGCCGGGTCCTGAAGCGCCATCGCAAGCTTCTGCGCTCCTCCTGCGGCATCGGTACCAAGGGCTGTGGCCATATCAAGTGAGAGCTCTATTGCATGTGGAAGATTCTCGTTGTTGAGCTTTCCAGTGGCGACCAGTATCTGCTCGGCCGGGATTATCGCCTCATCACCGAATTTGGTCACTGACTGCAAAGAAGACGCAATGTCAGTCAACTCTTTGGTTGTCATTCCGGTGGACTTTCCGATGTTGTTCATCACTGCATCAAGAGAGACATACGCCTGCTCCTGCACAGCCCAAGTGTCGATACACTGCTTGACTGCGTTTCCGAGAGCCTTGACACCGGCGATGATGGCGGTGACAGTGAAGGCGCCCTTGATGGTGGAGCCGAGCTTATCGGCGGCTCCCTTGAGACCGGAAAGGTCGGAGGAAGCCGACTTCACGGCTCTGGTGAGGTTGTTCTCACCCTTGATTATGACTTTTGCTTGTGTCGCCATATCGACCTCCTTTCATACAAGAAAAAAGGCGCCCATCGCTGGAACGCCTTATTTCTTCGATTTCATTTTTTTGACCTTGTCCGCCAGATGCTTCCTGTAGTTGAGCTGAATGAGCTTGATAATCTGCATACTCATGTACGGTTGCTCTATGACAGAGCCGGGGAAAGGCATCTGCCTCAGGTCCCCGGACTCGCTGTCACAGATGGGCAGAAACACATCGCTTATGTAGAAGAGCCAACGTCCGTACTCCCTGAAGAGCTCAGAGTTGTATCTTCCGTTGAAGACTTCTGTGCAGAGGCTGGCGATTTGTTTTCTTTCCTCTGCACCCGGGTAAAAAAAGCGGACCTGGTGTACTCATTGATGACCTTGAGCGTCAGATCCAGCGATTCAAACACTAGGGTAGTCACCGCCACGCCGTCCATCCTCTTCTGCTCAGTCTCGTAGAAGTTGTGGTCCGCGATGATGGTCGGGAGGATTTCCTTGAAGAATGAGAGTGATTCCTTCTCTCCTTTCTCCGCGGCATCCTTGAGCCTGAGCATGTCGATGGTGGGCAGTTCCTTGAGGGTGATGAACGCCTCGTCATCCCTTTCCAACCCTACCAGGGTTCCCACTTCGATGCGCACCCTCTGGATGCAGTTCTCATAGTTCTTAGATTTGATAAACATTCTATTACGCTCCATAACCTGTAGAGGTCTTGTCTGTGATGACTACGGTCACCGGTTCCGTTGAACCTACCGAGAGGGCTTCACCAGCCACAGTTGCTGATATGAGTCCTGTCCCGCTTACCCCCGAATCCACATCATTGATGGCGAGATTCGGGATTGTGATCTGGATGGTGCAGTCAGCATTGGAGGAACCGAATGTCAGAACCACAGATGCGTTGGACTCGGTGGTGAGATAGGTGCTCTTCAAAGCATCAACTGAGGCGGAGTAGGGTATCTCAAAACTGATGGTGACGCTTCTCTGGCCATGCTGCGGCTGACCAGGATAAAGTCCCGAGGCATAGGTCTTCGGGGCGTCTTCGATGCTGTTGTCAAGCTTGAAGGAGGCGCTTGAGATGTCAAAGCTCGTCCCTCCGATCGTGAAGGTGGCCGATGTGCATCTGTAGGAAGGAATGGTGAAGCCGGTGAGCTCCGAGTTGAGGGTCCCCGTCTCCTCCTTGATTCCCTTGATGTCCACGGAGCCTTTCACATAGTCACCTGCGGCACAATCGAGGGAAAGTGTCGAGATGGTGCATCCAGGATACTTCTTCACCGCCGCCTTCCTGTTGACCACCAAGGTAAGACTTGGAAGGTCCGAGTTGGCCGCGCACAGATTGAGCGTATGGGTGTACTTGTCAGTGGAGTCGACCTGTGCTGCGGTATCGGCACCACCGAGGGCCGCATGAAGCAGAAGGCCCGCGAACTCGGGTCTCAGAATGAAACTGAAAGAACCACCCGCCGAGATTCCCAGAAGATCCTTTGACTGGGGTGTCTTTGAGACTAGAAGAGATCCTTCATCTCCCTTTTCCACGGAGAGCTTGATGCTCTCGCTTGTGATGTCCACCAAGGCTGTAGGAGTGACTCCCGTGCCGAATGCGGACTCCTTTCCAATCTGCAGGCTCGCGCCTGCCCCTGTTAAAAACGACATAGCGTCCTCCTGTTAGAATTCCTTAGCCCACTGTATCTGGATGTGGGCTTCTATTGCCGTCATGGTCTTGCTGGCCGTGACTGCAGGGTAATAATCCATGTTTGTGAGCCTGACGGACTCGACGAACCCATCAAGCGTCTGGTTGCCTCTGAGAAGCGAGTACAAGGCCGAGTAGTACCCGAACACCTTCTTGATGAGAGTGGCACTGGTGGCACCCTTGCAGAGGATGAAGATGGTGCTGTCCATAGTGGCGACATCGCTTCCCATGGAAAGGTCCTCGATGCTCTCGCCATCCGGCTGGATATAGAACATTGAGCTCTTTCTCATGTTGTCAGTGTCAGGAAAATCAATCTCCACATTCTGTGCATTGATGTCCTCCGGCAAAACTCCATCCGTTGTTTCTATAAGTGAGTTCAATTGTGAGACCATTGTTTCCTTGAGCCTCTCAAGAACCTGCATCTCGGTTTTCATGTTGTTTTCCTCCTGGCTTTCTTCTCAATTTTGATTACTTCCTTCTCAACCAACTGGTCGAGCTTGACCTTGAAATCGGAGGAGAGAAGATAACGTTTGACCGGAGCCTCGACGAAGTCATGGGCTTTCAACTGTACCGAATAGGCCTTCACCCACTTGCCGTCAATCTGGAATGTCAGATACTTTCCTTTCTTGGCTGTTATCTTCGAGCCTCTTGCCAAGGCATAACCGTAGAAGGTTTTTCCATCCCTCTGGGCTTTGGCCTGGACCATCACAGCCTTGGCGTTCTTGAAGACCTTCTTTTGGATGCTCTTGTAAAGCGTCCCTGTTCTTTTCTTAAGTCCCACCTGCCGATAGGCCGACTTCACCGGTTTCTTGGCTGCGGTTCCAATACCCGAAAGGATGCTGCGCATCACCGAGGTCTTCTTCGCACCAAGCTCGGTGAGCATTCTCACCGGCTCAGAGATGTCAGTCTGGATCGAGACCTCTCCGGCCCCGCCTGTTCGTCTGTGTCTATCCATCTAGAACCTCGGTTCACGGATTCCATCCAAAGGCTGGAGGTACTTGCGATAGTTGGAATAGTTCACAAAGGTTCTGGAATTATCGGCAAAGCTCTTTCCAGTAAGTCCTATGTTGCCACCGGTCTCGCTGAGCATCAGAGTTGCCACTCTCAGAATTGAAAGCTTAACAACCTCAGGCATCTGCTCTGAAGTCCATTTGACCTCGGAGTCAAAGCCAAGATAAGTGTCGCAAATCTCCTGGGCGGACTTGAGAAACATGGTCTTGATTGCCACGGCATCGGACGAGTCCTCGAAGTTTCCGCTGTAGGCGTTGAAGTCTGCTACTGTCATTATCATTTTGTTCCTCCGATAAAAAACTGCGGCGCTCCGCCCTCATATGACGGGACACCGCAGAGAACAAGGCCATTATTCTGCCGGAGCCTCGAGGATTCCTGCAGTTCTCAGTTTTGAAAGCAGGGCGTTGAAGTCGGTGACCAGACCTTCCGCGTCGGTTGCGACGCTGTCAGCCTGGGACGCGGACATCTTCACTCCGCCGATCTTGGCGGTGGTGGCTGATGGAAGGGTATACGCATCCTTCTGCAGTCCTTCCACCGTCGCGCCGTTCGACACCTTGAGCTTGCCACCGGCGAGGATCTCAATCTCCCCGCCGATGACGGTCTTGGTGCCACCCTGCTCAGTGTAGTTCTGTGAGTTGTAGCTCATGCTTCACCTCCCTAGGCGTGCTGCTGGAGAACCTTGATTGCCTCGGGAAGGATGAGCCTTCCATCGACCTTCTGGGTTCCCAGGAATCCGACCTGACCGGTCACGGCATAAAGCTCACCAAGACGCTTGAAGCTTCTTCCCTGGCGGTCGGCGATCCAGTAGTAGCTGTAGTCACCGAAAGCGATGGTTTTTGCTCCAGCGGCAATGGCAGGCATGAAGGAAGATGTGTTGACCGGTCTTCCAAGCAGGGTGTCCGGAGTTCCGGTTGTGAGCGACGGCTGCCAGAGGTAGTTGCCGTTCCCGTCCTTGAGCTTGCGGATGGCCTTTATGGTGGAGTCGTTCAACAGCCAGGAGGCCTTCTTGCGGTAGGATGCGTTGAGGCTGTAGAAGAGATCCATGACCTCATCGGCCGTAAGCGCAGTGGCACCTGCGGCGGTCACGCCGACCTGGGCACCGCACGTCGTGTTGAGGATTCCGTTGGGCTTGCCGGTTCCGTTGCCTGAGAAGAACGCTTCCTCTTCCTTGGCACCGATACGTCGCGCGAATTCCTTGGAGATGTATCCCTCAAGATCGAACACGTTGTCGTTGATGAGCTCCTCGGAAACCTTGATGAGGGTACCCAGCTTGTAGGCTCCGATGGTCACCTGACCGAAGGCGTCGTCGCTCTCGGGAACGGCTCCTTCCTCGTCAATCCAGCTTGCGGTTCCCTTGGAAGCCACAACAGGAATCTTATGTGTTTTATCAATAGGAAATCAGCACAATTATCACAAGAATTCAGCACTTTTCTCAAAACCGCATCAAACACTCTTCTTTTCAGTCATCTGATGGTTCATCG
>JBAXZS010000100.1:0-8305 GCA_041670175.1 Sphaerochaetaceae bacterium
CAGGATTATGTACCGGATGCTTATTCCGGTTCATAGAGCAAATATAGAGGGATACCAAGTATATGGTGTCCCAACTACACGGAGGTTTTACATGGATATGGCAGCAATTACAGGTTATGAGGAAGCAATGGAAAAGTTTTTCAAGCTCAAAGAAAAAGGTACAGACGTTAAGACTGAGATCCTGGCTGGATTGACCACATTCCTGACCATGGCCTACATTCTTGCCGTAAATCCAGGTATTCTTTCCGCTGCCGGAATGGATTTCTCGAAGGTGTTCGCCGCAACTGCAATCGCATCTGCAATCGCGACACTGGTCATGTCATTGGCTGGCAACCTGCCATTCGCCTTGGCCCCGGGAATGGGATTGAATGCGTTCTTGGCGTTCACCGTATGCGGAGCAATGCATAAGTCATGGCAATTTGCACTTACTGCAGTATTTGTAGAAGGTATCATCTTCCTCATCCTTACTGCGTGCAACATCCGCGAAGCCATCGTCAATTGCATCCCTGCAAATATGAAAAAGGCAATCGGCGCAGGCATTGGCCTTTTCATCGCCTTTATTGGTATGCAGAACGCACAGATTATTTCAGGCAACCAGAGCACCTTGGTCGAGCTAAGTCCGACTTGGTTCAAAGGTCCCTCACTCCTTGCATTAATTGGTCTGATTATCATGGCTGTCTTGATGGCGAAAAAAGTCCGTGGGGCAATCCTCATTGGTATCATCATCACCACTATCATTGGCATCCCGATGGGTATCACCAAGTACAACGGGGGAAGTTTCGTTCCTCCCTCTCCTTATTTCTTTCCCTTCGATTTTGGTGCCGTAGCGGCCGATCCGTTCGAGTTCGTCATGATTATGTTCACCTTCCTTTTCGTTGATATGTTTGATACAGTCGGTACACTCATCGGCTGTGCAACAAAGACCAACATGATCAAGGAAGACGGTTCAATTGAAAATTGCAAGCAAGCTTTGTTTGCCGATGCTGTGGGAACCACCGTCGGAGCCATACTGGGTACTTCAACCGTGACCACCTTTGTTGAATCCTCCTCGGGTATCGCAGAAGGCGGACGCACAGGCCTCACCTCCCTTACTGTCGCCATTCTGTTCTTGCTGGCTTTATTCCTGGAACCTTTGTTTGGTTCCATCCCATCCGCAGCCACCGCCCCTGCATTGATTATCGTCGGCGTGCTGATGATGAGCCCAGTCAGAGATATGGATTGGTCCGATATCACTGAGGCTTTGCCAGGATTCCTGACCATGATCTACATGATCGTCGCCTATTCCATCGCCGATGGTATCATGTTTGGTATTCTTTCCTACGTCTTGGTAAAGGCAATAAGTGGAAAATTCAAGGATATCAATCCAATGTCCTGGATTTTGTTTGGACTGTTCATTTTCAAGATTGTCGCCAAGGCATTGGTATAGGCTTCAATTCCCCCATAATGAAAACGAGGCCCGTGCAGACCTCGTTTTTTAATGTATTGTCAATTGTGAATTTTCTTAATATATTTCATAGGTACGGAGGTACAACAATATGGAAGACAATATGAACAATGTGCCCTATGAAGTGAAACCCAACCGAAAGGACAATAGTGGCTTGATTTCCCTGGTACTTGGTATCTTATCCATCGTCTGTGGTCTGACGGGTACCATGCTTGTGGGCACAATACTGGGAATCATCGGGATAGTACAAGGAAGCAAGAACAGAAGAATAGATTCGGAAGCCCAGGCAGGTTTTATCTGCAGTATCATCGGTACCGTGCTCTCGAGCATCATCGTGGTGATTGCCGTTATCCTCTTCGCATCCTTCGGTTCGCTTCTTCAGTGCATGTTCCTGCCAATGTTATTCTGGTAGAATTTATAAAGCATCAGTTTTCTGATGCTTTATACTTAAAATTTAATATACAAATAGCAAATATGAGCAATAATAAGTAATTAATCCTTGACGATTTTGAAATTTGTGTTATGATTAGTAGTACAAAAGTCGGTGTTGATGAATGGCATGAACATCTTCACTGGTTTACCAACTGTGGTCTGGTAACGTAATCTCCAATGGAACCAGGATTATTATCCGAGAGGGCAGACGATTGTCTGCCCTCGCTTTTGTTTATAAGGATAATCCTTACAACTCAATGAATTTCTGAAGTTCCTGATGATAAATCCCAAGCTTATCCAAGAAAGGCAGAGTATCGGCACTGCTTGGAGAAGGAAGTTCACAAAAGACAACCCCCCTAGGATAGTAATTGACAAATCTTTTGTAAAATACCGATGCTTTCTTCCCTGTGAAAAAAACCGCACGTAAGGATCCATGCCCTATAATGAATGGCTTAAGGTCATTGGGAACCACAACTTTGTAACTGCTGTCCAAGGATCCCTCTCTCTCAAAACACTTCAAGGTATCCCATAAGGCGATGTGATGCTCAAGCAACAATTGTTTTTTTTCTTCATAATTATTCGTCTCAACATGAAACAACTGCTGCATGATTGGCCAAAACGCATTCATCTTATGGGCATAATACTCCTGGGCCTCAAGCGATTTCACAGAAGGCCCGGTACCAAGGAAAAGCACCTTGCAATCCTGATTCTCAATCGGAGGAAACCCTTTATCCATTTTACCTTACCGTAGCGTATCTCTTTAGTGCATCCGCACAGTTGATGCCATCAAGGGCCGCACTTACAATACCACCGGCATAACCAGCGCCCTCCCCACAAGGAAACAGACCTTCAAGCTGGACATGCATCAAGGAGGAATCCATACGAGGAATACGTACAGGACTGCTGGTCCTTGTCTCTGGAGCTATGAGCACAGCATCATTGGTCAAAAAACCATGGGCTCTTTTATCAAACTCGACGAATCCTTCCGCCAAACGCCTACTTATGAACTGAGGGAGCACGCTATGCATATCCACGCTGGCTAAGCCATTGTAATAACTTGACTGGGGCAGGGAAGAGGACACTTTCCCCTTCACAAAATCGTCCATACGTTGAGCTGGAGCCACCAGTGAGCCTCCACCAGCCTTGGCGCAACGACTTTCCAGTGCCTCAAGGAAATTTAGCATCCCCAGATTACCTTTGAACCTATCCTGAGGCAAATCCTCAGGATGCAACTCAACCACCATCCCGCTATTTGCCCAGCGACCGCTGCGAGTGGAAGAACTCATGCCATTGACAACCAGCAGCCCCTCCTGGGTTGAGGCGGGGATCACCACACCACCGGGACACATGCAAAAAGAATAGACTCCCCTTTTTCTTACTTGGTCTACAAAGAAATAATCTGCGGGAGGCAGGAACCTGCCACGGCCTGCCGGATTATGATATTGAATCTTGTCAATCAAATCCTGAGGATGTTCCAAGCGGACACCAACAGCCAAAGCCTTGCTCTCCAAAGCAAGATGGTTATCCTCGAAATACTGATATAAATCCCGTGCGCTGTGACCTGCTGCTAAAATCACAGGACCGTCAAACTGCTCACCGTTATCAGTCCTTACCGCAATCACCCTGCCCTCTTTGATTACCAGGCTGGTCACCTTCGCATGAAAGTGAACCTCTCCACCATGATTCAATATGGTGGTGCGAATCTGTTCAATCACTGAGGGAAGTTTATCCGATCCAATATGGGGGTGCGCATCATAAAGTATCTGCTCACTTGCTCCATGTTGACAAAACTGGGATAAAACCTTGGATACGTCACCACGCTTGTCACTTCGAGTAAAAAGCTTACCATCGGAGAACGCTCCCGCCCCCCCTTCTCCAAAACTGTAATTTGAATCAGGATTCACTTTTCCATTTTGCTGCATCTGTGCGATATCCAGTTTTCGTTGATGCACATCGCCTCCACGTTCCAAAATAACTGGCTTATACCCCAATTCCAGCAAACGTAAAGAGGCGAATAGGCCGGCAGGTCCGCTTCCCACCACAATCACCTGCTGTTTTCCCTGGACATCCTGGTAGACAGTCTTCTGGTAGGACAAAGGAAGGTTCTCCCCTACCCCAAGAAGGATTTCCTGGTCGACAAATACACTTCTATGTCTTGCATCAAGAGAGCTACGCACCACTCGCAATTCTCTAATATCATCGGGACTCACCTTTGCTTGCCTGGAGGCAACAAGGCGCACTATTTTCTCATCAGAGGACTGCTCGGGAGTCAGCCTCACTCGTACTTTATTAATCATGCGGACATTGTAAACACCCTTGGATACTTGGTCAACAAACCTGTCTTCACAAACTCTCCACATTCATACAATTAATCCACAACAGCCACATGACGTAATATACATTAAAACCCTGTAGGTTTAAGTAAAATTTGGAAAGGAGTCTTTATGACCAGGAAAAAAGTAATACTCACCTGTATCGGGTGCCTATTTACATTAGCTCTCTACGGTCAGGAATTGACATTGCAGCAGGCACTTGATTCAGCCAAGGAAAACAACGGAACACTGAAAGTGGCCACTTTGGAACTGCAGCAAAGTCTGAGAAACACAGAGGTCAATAGCTATCTGCCTTCTTTGACTTTGGAAGCGGGTGTCAGCGCCACCGGGAGTATCATAGATAAGAGTTATTCAACTTCCTACAGTGTCGGAGGCCTGAGTTTCTCATTTGATTCGGCTTCCACCGCGACAGAGAGTGAAAAGAAGGAAATAAACAAACAAAGTGCAAACAATACCTATCAGTCATCCTTGAACACGGTTGCATCCAATGTGACCACTGCTTACTGGAATACGGTCGCATGTACCTTGTCGTTGCAAAGCAAGCAGAACACCTTGTCCGCAGCCCAGGAAAGTTATGCAACCATCCAGGCAAAATACGAGGGAGGAAAAGCATCCACCCTTGAAGTAAGCCAAGCCGAGTTGACAGTAAGCGATGCCCAGTATGATCTTCAAATAGCACAACAGGCACTTGATTCAGCCAAGGAGACCTTACAAAACCTTATTGGAATTACCGGTGACTGGACATTCGACGATATGCCTCAGATAAAGGAACCTCAGCCACTGGCATTACTTGAGACGAGTGAGCTGAACACCAGCACCGCAAAAAAGCTCAAGTTGGCAATCGATAGCGCAAAGCTTACCGCAAAAAGTACCAGTGCAAGCTACATCTTCCCTTCTGTGAACGTTAGTCTGAGCACCCAGCTTGGTGGCAACCTCTACAGCAGCAGCAATTCCAGGATGGGGATAACGGACACATCCAAAGTATCCGTAACGGTTTCAGTGCCTTTGGATTATCTTATTTCCACAAGCAGTGCCGCCGTGGCTATCGATGACGCCAAGTATGCAATTGAGATAGCACAACAGAATTATACCAATGGGATTTCCTCACTTGACTCTTCCGTGAAGGAGGCTCAGGTGACTTTAAATCAGACTATTTCCAACCTGGACAAGCTTGAGAAGCATCTTAAACTGGCAGAGGAGCAGTTGCGTCTCACCCAGGAAAGCTATAATGCCGGCAAATCCAGCTATTCCGAACTGAAGGATGCCACCAACAGTGTCCAAAGTGCACAATTGTCCATTTTGCAACAAAAACTAAATTACACTATTGCTTTGTATGATCTTTCCAGCTTGCTGGAGACCTCAGTTGAGAAACTCGTAAAATAAAGGAAAAAGAGCATGGAAAAGAAAAATTCCGCATTCGATAAAATCGTCACGGTTATATTGTTGGCCATTTGTTTGTTTCTCGTATTTCTGATCGCCAGGCATTATCTTGGCAACAAGACCTCAAACGTTCAGACGGTGAATCAACAAAATCAAGCGGCAAATTCAAATGTGGTGAATGTCAGTACAACCGAAATCGGGACTTCGACTTTCATCAAGACTACCATTTTAGGTGCTGATTTGGAAAACAGCATGGATACTGTCAACTTGTATTCCTCTGAGTTGGAAGGAAAAATCACTGCGCTATATCTTGCTGTCGGGCAAGAGATCAAGGCAGGAGATGTCATCGCTGTCGTTGACCCTTCAAGCGCGGGGAGTGTCTACAAGCCGACAGAGGTGAAGAGTCCGATTGGAGGAACCATCTATTCGGTGAGTAGTTATGTAGGGCAGCAAGTCTCTACTTCAACAGTCCTCGCAACCATAGGCTCAGCAGGGGATTTGGAAGTCGTCGCCAACATGTCTGAAAGATTCCTTTCCTCTCTCAGTATTGGTATGAAAGCCACCTTTACCACCAGCGCATGGCCTGATGACCCCATCAATGCAACGGTGAAAGCCATCAGTCCCTCGGTGGATAGCAGCAACAGGACCTTCAAAGTGACCTTGGGCATCGATGCCAAAGACAGTCGTCTGAAAGAAGGCATGTATGTCAAGCTCAAACTGGAAGTGGAGCACATTGAGAATGCCATTGTAGTGCCCACCAAGGCTATTGATACCTACCTTGGAGAGAATGTGGTGTATATCGTTGAGAACGAACAGGCAAAAAGAGTAAATGTCACACTTGGGTCGTTCAACGATACCGATACCGTGGTCACCTCGGGGTTGAAAGAAGGAGACCTGCTGATCATTGCAGGTTCAGTAACCGATCAAAGCCCTGTCTCGATTGTCAAGGAGTAGGAGATGAAAATCAGTGAATTGTCTGTACGGAGGCCAGTGCTGATCACGATGATCTATGTGATCATCCTGATTGTAAGCGCCCTCTATCTCTCAAACCTTCAAATTGCCCTCTATCCCTCGGTGGACATGCCTGTCATAGCGGTAATGGTCGGTTGCAATGATGCAGGTCCAGAGGAAATCGAACAGCAAGTATCCAAAGTATTGGAGAACAACCTTGGTTCTATCGAGAATCTCAATACCATGACCAGCCAGTCAAGTGAAGGCCGGAGTATTGTCTCCCTTGAATTTGACTATGGGACGGATTTGGACACTGCAAAAAGTGATGTCGACTCTGTCATCAGCACAATCAATGGCAATAGTTCGCTTCCCGACTGGGCGGACAGTCCTCAAGTCTTCCGTTTTGACAGGATGAGCAACTCCTCTTTTATGCGGTTGGTCCTTACAGGGGACAATGATTTGAGCAAATTGAAGAATATCGCAGAAAACGACGTGTCTCCTTTGCTGCTTCGTATCTCAGGAGTATCACAGGTGGAAGTCCGTGGTACGGGAACCAAAGATTACGAGGTCAACATCGACCCTATCAAGCTTGCTTCCTATGGTCTTACCCTGACCGAGGTCAAGACGGCTTTGGCTGCAGAGAATGTCCAAAACACCGAGGGTTCCCTTACACAGAACAATCTTGACTACTCTGTCACCATCGATGAGCGGTTCATGGATCTGGACGACATCCGTCAGACTGTTGTCTCTACCATTGATAACGTCAATGTGACTATTAATGATATCGCCACCGTATCCGAAGGAACCTCGTCCTCGTTCCAGGAACGGTATCGTAATGGAGAACAGGTTGTCACCATCCAGGTCTCCAACGAAAGTGGCACCAACAGCTCCACAATAGCAAAGGCTGTCCGCGCTAAATTGGACAGCATCAACAGTGCGCTGCCTAAGGGGATTGTCCTGTCTATCCAGGAAGATAGCACCAAGATGATTAATTCGACGATGAACGAAGTGTATTCCAGTGCTGTCGAAGGAGTCTTGCTTGCTGCACTGTTCATCTTTCTTTTCCTCAGGAATATCAAGGCGACACTGATCATCTCCCTTTCCATGCCTGTCTCTATTCTCATCACTTTGATGGCTATGTCCATGGCTGGCATCACCGTCAACAGCATGAGCATGAGCGGACTTATCCTCGGCATTGGTATGATAGTGGACGCTTCCATCATCATCCTGGAAAACACCTATAACTACCGGGAGAAGGGACATGGTGCGGCTGCAAGCGCCATCCTGGGTTCAGAAAACATGAGTACGGCAATCCTGGCCTCGACTTTCACCACATTATGCGTGTTCATTCCACTTATCATCTACAAGAACAAACTGGAGATGGTCGGTATTATGTTCCAGGACCTGATCCTTACCGTATGTATTGCAATGCTTGCTTCTCTTTTTGTTGCACTCACACTGGTGCCTTCCCTCTGTGGCTCCATTCTCAGATTGAATACCCGAGTCCAAAAACCATTGAAGAGCAGATTGTTAAAATGGATGGACGGCATTGGCATAAAAATCGAGAAAGCACTGGAAAATGGATATGTCAAGGTGCTTGATTACTTTCTTTCCCATCGTTTGCTTCTTATCGTCCTTTTGGTATTGCTCTTGTTGTTCAGTTCCACCAAGTTCACCAACATTGGAATGAGTTTGACACCTGCAATGAACAGTGATGATAATGTCAACCTCAGTCTGACCTTACCTGCGGGAACCAACAAGGCCG
>JBAXZS010000101.1:0-8202 GCA_041670175.1 Sphaerochaetaceae bacterium
ACAAGGGAGTTGATCATATTGGTCTCATCTCTATTCAGCTCCTCGATGACAATAGTGATTCCATACTCATTGGCGATATCAGCGGTCATCCGGGTGATACCCACCAACTCACGGAAGCCCTCGACATAACTCTGCGAGGCATCAAGGCTACGACTTTTCCCTGAGCCAAACACAACCATTGAAGCACCAAGGCGGCGCATACGATCAAAAGCCAGGACAAGATAGTCACGAATTGCGTCAGGCCTTGCCTCAAGGCCTATCACCCTGAGTGTCTTGGGGAAAAGCAAGTTGCATCTCTCAACCTTGATTCCTGAGGCCTGGACTTTCCTCACAGCCTTGGTGAATTCCTCGTCTGTCATAGCACTAAGGCTAGCCAAGGACAGTTCAACATAATCAAAACCCGAGGAAGCTACCAGCTCTAAGTTGTCAAGACCAGTACATATTCCAAATCGCATCGTCATTCCCCCTTCTTAGTGATTCTAATGGCCTCGCCTTCAAGATCAACCACAACAGAACCAATTGTCAGGCAAGCCTTGTCCATGGCTACCGTCGCCTTTGCCCTGATTCCTTTTGGTGAAATCACACTGATCATCCGCAGGGGAACACTCTGGAAAGAATGAAGATACAACTGAGGTGTCGGTATTCTCTTGGAATAGCCATAGGACACCCAGCCTCCAATAGGATCCTCACTTCCACAAAGCATGACTGAGTCCACTCTCTTATTTGAAAAGCTTTCAAAATCAAAGGAAGTCCCTTTTCCTGTCGTATAGGAATAGGAGGACCCTCCCCTTAATTCGAGCTTACCAGGAGCAAAGTTAAAATACATCCTCAGATCATGACCTTTCTCTCCAAGGCCAGTCATCTGATCATCAATTATGTAGATATCCTGATCAAGACGGATTACCCTTCGCCTGTGGAAAATTGGATCATCCATGAAAGCGTAGCCATTATGAGAGATGTCAATGAGGGAGTATCCCTCCTTCTTGCCAAAGTCATGACAAAATGTCCTGACTCCACGGACTCTGGTAACATTAGGCACAGTCCCCATCTCATGGTCATCAACATACAACGTGTTGTGTGCACAAACTGAGGTGAAGTAATGCCGCCAATTCTTCCAACAGGAACTATTATAAATATAACGTCCACAATCAATAAGGACATCCTCTCCCTTAATATTTAACTCCAAATGACCTTGATCGTTATGACTATGGGTGCTCTTCTCCCCACGTTCTAGCTGGACTCCATGGACAAGGAAATAGCTGTCCTTGGCTTCCCAACCGGTCCTTACCACATAGATGCCAGCTTCCTTGAGGGCATAATCAAGTTTCTTCGGAGCCTGCCCCCTCTTTCGTTCCGTGGCGAAATAGAGGAAGTCCTTTCTTCCTGTCAATTGAGCCATGGTCCTGAAATAGGCCCTCATCTCGTTCAAATCCTCAGGATTGAAAGAAAGGTTCATGCCTTCATACAACGAGGTATCAGAACGGGAGGTGGTCAGATCATCCCTGTCGGCATCTCCAATCATCGGAGTGGATAAATCGGGTTTGACCAGCAACATGATGAATTCGGCGCTTTTTTCCAACTGGGGAAGCATATAGGGAGGAACCACAATGCCATTGAGAATGCACATGCGGTAGGCTTGCAAGAAAGCGATGGAAGCGACCATGTGGTAAATGGGAGTCCTTTCCATATGGACGCCATCATTGTCAAAGCAATATCGTATCTCGTGCATCACTCGCTGATAGCCAGTATGGAACCAGTTGGACGCTTCCTTGAACTCAGGAAAGAAAACCCCGCACTGGAACATCGCGGAGCATTCCATACTTAGCCAATTGCTTGACCGCTCGTGGTTGGAATAATGGGTCATCAGATACTGAGCATGGTCATACACCATATTCAGATAGACAGCCCAGGTCTCATTATCAATCGATGGGGAATTGCGGAAAGCGACAAAACAGGCAAGCCATGTCGTATAAATCCTCATCCCAGTCTCAATGGTCCTCCAGGCATGTCCAGGGAATTTGAATTTGGCCTCGAAGGTGGGATCATAGAGAAAATTATCCACAGGCCAAGCCTGTGCGAAGGAACGAAGTTGCTTTGCAAACTCAACAGCATATTTCTCATCACCACTGAGAGCATATTCCCTTGCTAGCGGTTGCCAATAGATGTTCCTGAACAAGGACCAGGACCACTCATTGTCATGAGAGGTGTCCTTTGTAGGATTGAACATCCAATCGATATCACCTTCGAATTGGTAGCCATAGATGAAATGCCGCATCGTATTCTCTGCTTCTTCGGCTACCAACGGATCCTTGCATTTTTTCAGATCTTCAAACGAGAACAAATAACAAGGCGATTGTCTCTCCCTGAAGTATCTCACAACCGCATCCAGGCAACCTTCAAGGTCGTCTTTCTCAAAGCATTGCTTAGCTTCTTCCAATCCTGGCTTGCTGAAATCAATGCGTCCAAGGAGTTTCTCTTTTTCTGTCATCTTTTTATTCCTTCTCGCTTTATTTGGGGTTCCCTATGACAGGGAACCCCAGGATGTACAAAACACATTGCAGTTATTTGGCCATGTAACGATCATATGCGGCTTGTTTAATCTCAATAGCCTTTTCAATGCCGAATTTCTTCAACTGAGCGACATACTTGTCAAAATCATTGATTGATAGAGCTCCTGTGATGAACTTCGCTTCCATCTCATCCCTATAGGTGTTGACGTTGTTTATGATGATCGCAAGTTGCTCACTCTCTTCCTGGGTAGTTGAGGCTGGCGGATAGATGTGCTTACCCATATCATTATGAGTCCACAACTCCAACGCTTCCGTAAGCTCAGGAAGATCATAATACTGCTCCAATTCTCTCTGATCCTGAACAAATGGCCCATGAATGTGTCCACGGATGTACATGCTCATGGCCTGGGTCTTGGAAAGACCATCCTTGTTGTTCATGATGACATCAGTGTAAGCAGGATAGCCATTGACCATATTGAACGATACGCCCTCAATGCCGAAATTAGCCAAATTATGTCCCTTCTCACTATAGTTGAAATCCAACAACTTGGCGGCCGCTTCGACGTTCTTGCAAGAAGTGCTGATTGCCCCACTATAACCACTGTTGCTATACACCTGGTTCATCCGGGCAAACTTGGCATACTGGCCTTTCTTACTGGTCATCTGGGAAGCGGAGACCAACTCAACCTGGGGATTGCTCTTTCTCATAGCGGGAAGCCAAGTACCGATGCCGCTCCCACCTGGTGCCCAAGTGGCGCCACATTCGTTGTTCAGGACCTTGGTGGCCTGGACTTTCTTGTCAACAGCAAAGTAGTCGTTGTCAAGCAGACCTTCCTTATACCATTTTGAGACGGTCCCGAGATAGTTCTTTCGTTCCGGCTCAATCAGGCCAAAACGCACCTTGCCATCTTCAACGTAGAAATCATCCCAGCTGTCGAATCCTGTGGACAGGGCACGACTGACATGGTCCTTCCTTAGTACCAAAGGGGTCTTGATTCCCATATCCTTGAACCCTTTGAGCACGGTGTACCATTCATCCGGAGTCTCTGGAATTCCAAGTCCAAGCTTGTCAAGAAGGTCCTTACGAAGCACCCAGCCCTCGGAGAAAAGCAACTTGTTGTTTTCCATGCTTGTACCACGGAGGAACGGGAAACAGTAGTAGGTCCCGTCATCAGTGGAGATCATCTTTGCAATATCAGGATGATCCTTCAGGAAAGCCGAGATGTTCGGACAATACTTCTTGAACACATCATTAAGAGGGATGATGACTCCATCATTGATGGCAGAGATAGGCCCACCAGGGTAGTCAATCCATTTATATTCGATGATGTCAGGATAGGAACCGGAAGCCACAAGAATATTGAACCCCTCGGAAAGCTGGGAATCATTACCGGCAGCAACATGCTGGAATTTAATCTTGGTGTTGGTCAGCCTCTCCCATTCCTTGGAGTTCTCCGTCTGGCCCATCTCCTGCACCACTTGGGCGATATTGGGGTTGAGTGGCACCCAATAAGTCAGTTCAACGGGACCGCTTGATTCCGTGCTGACACTTTCCTTGGAGCCTTGTGCAAACAATGGGGTGACCATCATTGCCAAACAAGCCAATACAAGCAAACCTTTTTTCATTTTCTCCTCCCTATTCCATGGATTACCTATCCATGAAAACTTATGTGATATACAATGCCCAATCATTGGGGCAATTGCGCTTTCTCATAGCAGGAGCAAAACAGCTCCTGCAATCCTTTGGCGACAAAGAAGGTTTCACTCTCATTCTTAATCACCTCGACCTGGCTATCATCCAATCCAAGAACCGGAACCGCCTGAACCCTGTTGACCAAACTGATATGCTCATAACTGGTCACCAACGTACAAACAGGTCGATTTCTTTCCCTCACACAGGAGATGCAATCATAGAGTTTCTGCAAACGGTCACCTTTATTTACCAGGGAATAGTCACGGATAAGGGAACCATCCTTGGCAGAGGCGACAAAACCGTTCCCCTCGGAACCAAGCACAATAGTGCCTTTCTCAAACTCATAGCATGCAAAAGGGCCCACCTTGGTGGACGGTATGCAATGCGCTGTGTAGTAATTGAGAGGAACCCCCTCAGTGGTCACCGCCTGCAGTGCAACGGCATCAAAATTCTCGATAGTAGGATTGGCCTTGTAGCACTTAGCCTGCAATGTCGCAATCGAGGTGGTAAGTCCCAGTTCTTTTCCCAGGACAAACAACATATTCTGAATCTCATGGGCGCAGGCATTGCTCAAAGGACTATCAAATACATCGATTCCCCTGCATTGAATCTTTCCTGCCCAACTATTACGAGAATAATAAGCAGAGCCTCGACGCATCATGCGCAAGGCCTTCAGGGCCACTGGCTTCCCATACCGGCCAGAGAGGATATCCTTCTTCAAAGCGAGGACATCACGGCTGTAACATTGCTGATACCCGATGCCGACAAAACAACCACTTTCCCTCTCCAAGGCCTCAAGGCGTTGAAATTCGGATAAAGCCATGAAAGGAGGCTTCTCGCAAAGAACATTGCACTTATGCTCCAAGCAGCTCTGGATATATCCCAGGTGGGTATGGATAGGAGAAGCAATCACCGCCAGATCCGCCCTGTTGGAGGCAAAGAATTCCTCAACAGACGCAAAAGAGGGGATCTTACGCTCAATAATCTCTGAGTATCTGGGACTTTGGGAAGCGAAAGGATCGCAAATGCCAACCAAGGTCACTGCATCGATATCTTTCTCAAGGAATTCTTTTATATAGTTATCCCCATAGCCGCCGATTCCGACGAGCAGGACTTTCACCTCATTCATCGTCTAGGCCTCATCAAAGGATGCTTTGAGAATTGAACCCGCGTCAACAAACAAAGCCTTGGTCGGACAAACCTGATAACAATATCCACAACCAATGCAAGTATCCAGTTTTCTTGCTTTCCCATCCTCAATGCGGATGCTGTCCTGCCAGCACACATCATAGCAACGGCCGCAGCCGATGCACTTAGCTGCATCGACCTGGGTATTCTTATAGGCGCTCCCCACAGCCAGTGTCCTTCTCTTTGAAGTCTCAGCAGACATGTTGAACAGTTTCAAGGCATCACCGCAAAGACTTTTCATATCCTTGTAACCATTGCTGTCCATCCAATTCTCACTTTCCTCAATCAGATGCTTGGCAGCCCCTACGCCCCCAGAGCAGGCGAGAGCTCCAATCTGGACACACTGGCTTCCACTCATAAGTATCTGCAAGGCCTGGGTATGGCTGAACACTCCTCCCCCTGCATACATAGGGATTGTCATCCCTTTGCTTCTCGCTTCAGCGACGGTATAGCACACAATGGGAGTAGCCTGGGTCCCCCCATACCCTGAACCAGGTCTGGCCTGAGTCCTCTTCCAATCCAAATCAAAGAAGAAGCCTTTCCATCTTGCAGTCGGACCGACTGCAGTGGCGCCCGCATCGGATGCGAGACGGATCGAGGTCAAGGCATCACAGGACTCGATTGCCAGCTTGACCATCACGCTCATGTTGGGGACAGCTTCCTTGATCATCTTTGTGCAATGGCTTACCAACTGGTAATAATTGAAGGTCCTATCCTTGGCAACGGCAACACCAGGGGTGTTAAAATGAAGTTCCAAGGCATCAGCGCCGGCATTCTTGAGTTCCTTTGCTTGATTGACCCAATTCCCTTCCCAATCCCCACCTTTGACAATATCACTATAGTGTCCGACGGAGACCCAGAGCTTGATATCGCTATCGAGTTCTTTCTTGATCTTCATCACTTCTTCGCAGTACTGCTCCAAGGTCGAGACCTTGTCCTCAATCTGGGTTCCCACCGCATGACTATGAATGGCAGACCCGCCGTACATCGCCTTGGCTCCAGGATAGATGAAAGATCCCCCGCCACTACCATGACCGAAATTCCTTAATACCAGAGCACCCGGCCTGCATTTTGCGGTCTTGAGCAAATTCAAGGCCCCCTGGGTCGCTGGTGAAGATGCGATAACGAAAGGATTGATCATCCCAAATTCAGAAACAGTCATATCAGCCATTGTTGCTCTCCTCGTTATATTGGCGGACCATCCTCAACAAGCATTTTGCATCATCCCTGAATTGCTGCTCGCTATTATCCATGACGAACTCCAGTAATGCATAATGATCCGAATTCCTTGCTATGACTTTCAAATATTCTTTCCAATATGAAAGTCCTTCCTCTAGCGGACGGCGTTTGCCTTCCAACCAATAATAGACATGCACATTTGACAATCTGCTTTTAAGACCTGCAAGACCTTGTTTCCGCTCGTCCTCATCAAGAGCAACGGTAGGCTGCCAAAGGCAAGAGAGGTTGTCGCTGTTCGCTGTCGCAAGGAGTCTCATAGCGGACTGGTTGGTATCGGTAAGGGTATTCTTGTGCCATTCGAAAGCAACAAGAATCCCCTCTTTCTTCGCTCTTTCCGCAATATCATGCGCCTCTTGCGACAAGCTCTGGAATAAAGGCCCATCAACTTCGGCGGAGGGTTTCGTCCCTGCCCATATTCGTAGTACGGGTGCTCCCAAGGCCTTGGCGCTCATCAGGCTTCCAGTAAAATCCATTCCTTCGCCCAAACGGTAGTAGGACCCGTAGGCTGCAATAGCAAGACCGGCCTGTCTGGTCATTTCTCCTAACTTTCCCGCACCCAAACTGTCATTTGGCATCACATGGACATTCTCGCCCCATTCGATGGCCTTGAGTCCTTCCTGTTTGCACAAGGCAATGATTTGCTCGGCGCTTTTTGTCTTGAATGTCACAGACACCAATCCAGGAATCAACATGATACGCTCCTTACAGGTTGCAAACCTTGTTCCAGATCGCCTCATCCACAGGGATACCCAACTCGGTATTCTCTTTTCGCACCTGTACCAATCCCTCACCTGGGAATCTCACCACTTTGCCAGGTTCCTGAGGGGTGGAAGTCTTCATGTCCTCCAACGATTCCCCAATCTTTGCCTTCAGCTCCTCCTGGTCAGGGAATCTGTTGAGATCGATGGCGAAGAATACCTGGGACAGATTGGTCTCTGTAGGCAACTTGCCAACCTGACAGCTGGTGCATCCCCCACTCAGGGTTGCACTGATCAGATCCAATACCAAAGAAAGCCCTGATCCCTACCAATATCCAATGGGAAATACCTGATGGGTCTCAAGAATCTTGGCTGGATCATTGGTCTTGTTCCCTTCCTTATCAAATCCCCCATCAATTGGGAGCAACCGTCCTTGAGCCTTGTACATCTCCAACTTTCCATAGCTGTACATCGACATGGCGACATCCAGAAGCACAGGGGTATCCCCATGGGGAAGACCAACAACCATCGGGTTGTTTCCTAACCGGGCGTCCTTGCCACCCCAAGGCGGCATATTGGGTACCGTATTGGTCCAAAGAGCCCCAATGCAATTCTCTTTGATAGCCATAAGACCGTAGGTCCCCGGTCTCATCCAATGGTTGGTGTTCCTGAGGGCGACACAACCGATAGTGTGTTCTTTTGCCAAAGCAATCGCACGGTTCATGCAGGTATAAGCATTGAGATTGCCGTGCCCTTGCTGTCCATCCCATCTTTCCAGTGATCCAAAAGAGCTTTCAAGTCTTGGTTCATTGTTAATAAGAACGCTGCCATTCTCAACGCTCTTGATGAATTTCGGGAAACGGTTAAGACCATG
>JBAXZS010000102.1:0-8122 GCA_041670175.1 Sphaerochaetaceae bacterium
CAGCAATACATTGATACTTTAACAAATCTTATGCCGGCGTGGATGTGCCCCACCCTTTTGGTCTCCGCTTTTCTTTCAGGAATTATCGGAGGGCTGCTTGGCAAGGCAATCCTAAAAAAACATTTCATCAGGGCAGGCATTGTCTGATGCGCCATAGTATGATGCAATCAGATGTTGAAAACAGAGGACTTCTCCTTGATCCAAGGACAAAGTTGTTTTTGCTAATCACCATGGCGATTTTTGTCCTCGGAGGCACGGGGAGTGACAGATTGTGGTTTCTTACTCCTTGCTTGTGCCTGATTCCTCTTGTGCTTCTTCTTTTTTCAAGAAAATACAAAGCCGCAATAAAATATAGCATTATATATCTTACCATGTATTTTTCATTTCATTATTTTGGTCAGAAAACAACTGGGATCACAAACTTTCTCCTTCTCGGCACAACGGGAATTATTACAAGATTCATGCCGAATCTCATGCTGGGTCTTTATGTTGTTTCAACCACAACCGTGAGCGAATTTACTGCGGCGATGCTTCGGCTGCATGTCAGTGAGAAACTGATTATCCCTCTCTCGGTAATGTTTCGTTTTTTCCCAACCGTGACAGATGAGTTTTCGTCCATCAACGCGGCAATGAGAATGCGCGAAATAAGTTTTGGAGGTAAAAACGTCAAAAAAATGCTTGAGTATCGCTTGGTGCCACTTTTGACCTGTTCCTCCAGGATTGGAGAGGAATTATCGGCGGCAGCACTGACGCGAGGACTTGGCGGCAATGTCCGTCGGACAAATGTATGCGAAATTGGTTTCCATATACAGGACTTTATCCTGATTCTTTTATGTTTTGTACCGTTCTTGCTCGTAATACTACCTTTGTCCAGGGTACTGTGAGGTGATTATCCTTTGATAGAAATAAAAAATGTTGACTTTAAATATGCAAATTCTGAGTCAAATGCAATAAAAAACCTGTCCCTTACTATTGGTGCTGGTGATACGGTGCTGCTTTGTGGACAATCAGGTTGCGGAAAAACAACCGTGACACGTCTAATCAACGGCTTGGTCCCTCACTATTACGAAGGGGAGCTGACAGGCAGTGTAACTGTCAAAGGATTGGACCTTGTCAAAGCCGAACTCTACGAAACCGCACGCGTCGTGGGAAGTGTCTTTCAAAATCCACGAAGCCAGTTCTTTTGTGTGGATACAACGAGCGAGATCGCTTTTGCCTGTGAGAACATGGGTCTGCCAAAAAAAATAATAAAAGAAAGAATCCAAGAGGCGGCCAGTGCCATGAAAATAGAAAACCTCCTTGGACGCAATATCTTCAACCTGTCCTGTGGAGAAAAACAAAGGGTGGCATGCGCTTCGGTCTCTGCAATGCACCCCGACGTTCTTGTACTGGATGAACCGACATCCAATTTGGATATGGATGCAATTGAAAGTCTCAAGTGTATCCTTCAATCATGGAAATCTTGTGGCAAAACCATCGTAATCGCCGAACACAGACTTCACTGGCTGAGGAATATCTGTGACAGGGCTGTTTATATGGAAGGAGGAGAAATCCTCCTTGATCTTCCAATGCATGAGTTCATTGCCTCGCCACCTGAAAAACTATGCAAGCTCGGACTTAGGCCTTTGTCATTGGAACACTTGAAAAAAGAATCCCCCCCGTCAACTTCGGGAGGCTCCTTTAAACTTGAGGATTTTTGCTATTCCTATGAAAAGAGAAAGCCTTCATTGGAGATAAAATCATTGTTTCTTCCTAAAGACGGCATTATTGCAGTGATCGGTCATAACGGAGCAGGAAAATCAACATTGTCAAAATGTCTATGCGGACTTGAGAAAGAATTCTGGGGCAAGGTGGTTTGGGATGGGATTGCCTACAAAAGGCGAACCCTGTTGAAGAAATGCTATTTGGTTATGCAGGATGTCAATCATCAGCTTTTTTGTGAATCGGTGGAGGATGAGGTTTGTCTCGGAATGAACAATGACAACAAAAAAGAAGTACAAGGCATCCTTGAGCAACTTGACTTGTTGCAATACGGGAGCCGCCATCCAATGTCCTTGTCTGGAGGTCAGAAGCAGAGGGTGGCAATCGCTTCTGCTTTGCTTGCTGACAAAGAAATCCTGGTATTTGACGAACCAACAAGTGGTCTTGATTACTGCCATATGAAGGAAACAGCATCGTTGCGTAATTCACTTCGTGGGAAACGTACAATACTGATTGTCACCCATGACCCTGAGCTGATCCTGCTTTGTTGTACACACATACTGCATCTGGAAAAAGGAAGAGTCGAAGAATCCTATCCGCTTGATGCCAGAGGGAGTCCTCGATTAATTAACTTTTTTACACATGGTTTGAAGAAGGAGAAAGACATTGAAAAAACAATCTAATCTGTCGAGACTGTTCGATTATGCCGGCAGTTTCAGGTATCTGACGATATCCTCATGGATCCTGTCCGCAATTAGCGCACTTGTCGCGCTCGTTCCATTCGTATACATATGGAAAATCATTAAAGAAATCCTTGATGTCGCCCCAAATTACAAAATGGCGCAGAATCTTGCATATAATGGCTGGATGGCTGTGTTGTTTGCGGTATTCTCGATGCTTATTTATGTTGGGGCGCTTATGTGCTCCCACATTGCCGCATTCCGCGTCGCATCCAATATACGTAGCCAGATGATGCATCATATCGTTACCTTGCCGCTTGGGTTCATGGACAGTTTCGGAAGTGGCAAACTGCGTAAGATTGTCAATGAATCAAGCGCCGCAACGGAAACTTATCTTGCACATCAATTGCCTGATCATGCAGGCGCGATTGCTACACCGATTGGGATGTTAGTGCTTCTGCTTGCCTTCGATTGGAGACTTGGGCTTCTCAGCCTACTCCCTATTGTGGTCGCATTTGCCCTGATGGCAATGATGACAGGTGCAAAGATGCGCACTAAAATGAAGGAATACCAAGATTCCTTGGCACAAATGTCCAATGAGGCTGTGGAATATGTCCGGGGAATACCTGTCGTCAAGACATTCGGACAATCGGTATTCTCTTTTAAAAGGTTTAAAGCATCCATCGACAGCTATGAAAAATGGGTCATTTCATATACTAGGCAACTGCGACCGACAATGCTGCTTTATACTACGGTTATTAATTCAGTGTTCGCCGTACTCATTATTTCGGCACTGGTCATAACCAAAAACGGAACAAGCAGTACTTTCCTCATCAATTTACTCTTTTATATTATTTTTACACCAATAATTACGGTTACGCTCACAAAAATCATGTTCTCCAGTGAAAACAAAATGATTGTTGCAGACGCATTGGAACGGATTGATAGTGTGATGTCACTCAACCCCTTGCCTGAATCCACACATCCTTGTCATCCACAAGACAATTCCATCATATTGGACAATGTCTCGTTTCGATACCAAAACACAAAATCAAAGGCTCTTGACCATGTATCACTACAGATTGGACATGGAGAACACGTGGCATTTGTCGGCCCCTCGGGAGGAGGGAAAACGACCCTTGCCAGTGTGCTCGCGCGTTTTTGGGATGTGGACAGTGGCAGGATTGCAATTGGTGGCGTTAATATAAAGGATATCTCCAAAAAAGAGTTAATGAATACGATATCCTTTGTCTTCCAGGACAGCAAGCTCTTGAAAACATCTATTCTTGAAAACGTCCGCATCTCGAAACAGGAGGCAACCACAGAAGAAGTCTTGAAGGCTCTCAAGGCAGCTCAATGCAATGACATTATTGAGAAAATGCCAGAGGGAATTTACACTGTAATAGGAACCAAAGGGGTCTATCTTTCAGGAGGGGAGCAACAGCGTATTGCAATTGCCCGTGTCCTGCTTAAGAATACACCTATCATAATTCTGGATGAAGCAACTGCATTCGCAGACCCGGACAATGAATACAAGGTGCAAGCGGCTTTCACCGCCCTTTCCCAAGGAAAGACGGTAATCATGATTGCCCACAGACTATCGACTATTGCAGGTTGTGACAGAATATTTGTATTGAAGGACGGGCATATCGAAGAATGCGACAGCCATGAAAAACTACTCAAGTCTGAGGGTCTTTACACACATATGTGGCAGGAATACAACCGTGCTGCAAAATGGAAGGTAGGTGAAAAAATATGAGTTTGCTTGATAAGATTCAACATAAATACGCGCTCTCCGAAAAGGGTGCAAAAGATTTTGTGAAAAGTTGCGCTTCGTGTGCATTGGCGGATTTCGTCCTCATGATGCCGGTCGGACTTCTTTATTACCTTGTCGGTAACCTTATGAACGGCGAAGCGTTATCACGCCATGCTCTCTTTTATATCGTTGGAATAACAATATCCTTGCTTTTGATTTTCCTAACTTCACGAATCCAATATACCTCCTGCTACTTTGCAACTTATGTGGAAAGTGGTGTCCGTCGAATCACTCTCGCTGAAAAACTCAGGAAGCTTCCTTTGTCATTCTTCGGGAAAAAAGACCTTGCCGACCTAACTAGTACGATAATGGCTGATTGCTCTTTTCTTGAGACTGTTTTTTCTCACTTCATACCAGAACTTGTCGGTGCGATCATTTCTACATTCTTCATCGCCATCAGCCTGTTATTCTTTAACTGGCGGATGGCACTGGCAGCTCTTTGGGTACTACCGATTTCATTTTGTATTGTGCTCTTTTCCTCAAAAGTTCAAAACAAATTTGGACGAAAACAAATGACGGTAAAAATGGCTTGTGCCGACGGAATACAGGAGTGCCTGGAATCAGTACGAGATTTGAAATCAAACAATGCCGAAGAGAAATATCTTGAAGGGCTCGATGCAAAAATAAAAACTGTTGAGAAACGCGCTATTTTAACCGAACTTGGAACCGCTGTATTCGTCGCTTCCGCCCAGATGGTCTTGAAACTTGGAATTGCAACTACTGCATTGGTCGGAGGGAGAATGCTTAGCAAGGGAAACCTTGATGTCCTTACCTTCTTTATGTTCTTACTTGTAATCTCCCGGATGTATGATCCCTTGCAAGCCGCATTGCAAAATCTCGCAGCCATGATATCAGCGAACGTCCAGACTGAGCGCATGAGGGAAATTCTTGACCACCCGATACAAGGCGGCGCCTCGGTTCTGTCAAATAAAGGATGCGATATCATATTCAATCAAGTCGGTTTCACGTATAACGGAAAAGAAAATGTTCTTCGTAATGCATCCTTTATGGCAAAGCAAGGAGAAGTGACAGCGCTGATTGGTCCGTCTGGTGGGGGAAAAACCACCTTGTCACGACTTGCCGCACGATTCTGGGACATAGAGCAAGGCAAAATCACCATAGGGGGAATGGATATCTCAAAAATCAATCCTGAAACGTTGTTATCCCTTTTCTCTATCGTATTCCAAGAGGTAACATTGTTTAACAATACAATCATGGAAAACATCAGAATTGGGCGGAAAAATGCGAGCGACAAGGATGTCCTACAAGCCGCATGTTATGCTCACTGTGATGAGTTCGCAGAGAAACTGCCAAATAAATGGAATACGTTGATTGGGGAAAATGGTTCGGAGCTTTCGGGTGGAGAACGGCAACGCATCTCCATTGCGCGTGCTTTTTTGAAAGATTCCCCAATCATCCTTCTGGACGAGGCTACAGCATCACTCGATGTGGAAAACGAAACCCTTATCCAGTCCGCAATCTCTCAGCTTATCAAGGATAAGACCGTGCTGGTTATTGCTCACCGCATGAGAACCGTTGCCAATGCGGATAAGATTGTTGTGCTCGACAACGGATACGTTGTTCAGCAAGGCTCTCCTAAAGAACTGTTACAGCAGGACGGTTTATTCAAACATATGGTTGAGGTACAGAATAAAGCAGCAAGCTGGACTCTGTGACAAATCCAAAGAGGGCATACCCTGCCACAAGCGGACAGGGTCCTTGACAAAACACCCACCAGATGCCTGTGATTGACTTTTCATCCTGCAGCTTTTCGCAGTCGGATTCCTGTCATATAAAGCACCTCCTCAAATGCAACACATTCAAGGAGGTGTTCGTTCTCAATTAAAAACTAACGCTGGACTCTTCCAGAACCATCACCTGTAGCCAGACTCTCAATTTCTTTCTTGGTCGCCAAGTTGAAATCTCCATCGATACTATGCTTCAGGCAGGAAGCCGCAACAGCAAAATCAATGGCATATTGCTCGTCATCGCCATATTCTGACAATGCATAGATGATACCAGCAGCAAAGCTGTCACCCCCACCAACACGATCGATGATATCGGCAATCTCATAATGACGTGAGACATAGAATCCGCTCCTGCCGGAAAGAGCCGCACTCCAACCATTATGGTCAGCGCTCTTGCTCTCGCGAAGAGTCACCGCGACAACTTTGACATTCGGGAACTGTTTCTTCACTTCCGCGGTAAGAGCCTCGTAAATTGAAGTATCCAACTCACCACTGGTCACATCCACCTTAGCCTCAATGGCCAGGCACTTCTGGATGTCCTCCTCGTTGGCAATCACCACATCGGCATATTTAGTCAGCTCTCTCATCACCTCCGGAGCTTTCTTGCCATAGTTCCAAAGTTTCTTCCTGAAATTCAAGTCAATAGAAACGGTAGCTCCATGCTCCTTGGCACTCTTCATGGCAGCAAGGGCACTGTCCGCAGCTTCCTGGCTTACCGCAGGAGTGATTCCTGTCACATGAAGCCATTGGGCATTGCCCATGATAGCATCAAAATCATAATCCGATGCCTTACTTTGACTGAAAGCACTATACGCGCGGTCATAAACGACAGCACTTGCTCTCTGGTTTGCCCCGGTCTCCAAGTAATAAATCCCCAGGCGGCTGTTGGGTACTTTCTTCATATCCTCAGTGTTCACCCCATACTTACGAACTTCACGGATGCAGGACTCTCCGATTGCATTATCGGGTACAGCGGTGACAAAACGAGAATCCTTGCCCAATATGGATAAAGACACTGCTACGTTAGCTTCCCCTCCACCAAAAGTGGCTTCCAAGGCCGGAGACTGGAAAAAACGTTCATGACGAGGTGATTTCAACCTCAACATTATTTCACCAAAAGTAACAAATTCTTTTCCCATGGATATCCCTCCAATTTCTTTGATATTAAACTCTTGCCTTTCCCTATGATAGGGTGTATTCTTGGGGCTGTCAATAATTTGAAACAATGTTTCATTATTAAAAATAGAGGAGTTTTGAAATGTTTGAAGATTTTTACAAAAGAGTCCATTTGATTGGTATTGTCCCCGTCGTAAAAATTGATGACGCCACAAAAGCAGAAGGACTTGCAGGTGCCTTGATGAGGGGAGGAATCCCAATCGCAGAAGTCACCTTCCGTACGGAAGCAGCTGAAGAAGCCATTAAGAGAATGCATAAGGCGTATCCTGATATGCTCATCGGCGCTGGCACGGTCATCACTGTCGAGAATGCAAGAAAAGCAATTGAGGCCGGTGCCTCTTTCATTGTCTCCCCTGGCTTTGACGAAGAAATCGTATCCTGGTGCCTGAACCACAACATTCCGGTGTGTCCAGGAGTCTGCACTCCCAGTGAAATACAGAAAGGAATAAAAGAGGGCCTTTCCGTGTTGAAGTTCTTCCCGGCTGAAGCAAGCGGAGGGGTGGAAATGCTAAAGAACCTGGCGGGGCCCTTCCCCTCATTGAAGTTCATGCCTACCGGCGGTATTTCCTTGGACAACATCGCCGATTACGCCAAGATGAGCAATGTACTTTCCGTGGGTGGATCTTGGATGGTGAAAGCCGACCTGATTAACAACGAGAAATGGGATGAAATCTCGCAGATGTGCAAAGAGGCCGAACTTGCCCTTCAAGGTATTTCTTTTGCACATGTGGGAATGAACAATACCGATGCCAACGCCATGGAACAATCCGTTGGGAAGTTCGAGAAGCTGGGGATGATGGCAAAAAGAGGTAATTCCTCCACATTTATGGATACCAGCATCGAGGTCATGAACAAGCCTTTCTATGGCAAGAACGGGCATCTAGGCTATAAATGCTTCAATGTCGACCGTACCATGGAGTATTTGAGACAATTTGGGTTCACCCCCATCGAGGAATCCATCGGACGCGATGCAAAGGGTATCAAAGTGGTTTATTTCAAAG